>RFJN01000373.1 GCA_003694875.1 Planctomycetota bacterium
ACCACTTCGGCAATCCGCGCAAGAACCACGGGGTGACGAGCCCGCTGTGGGACATCGTGTTCGGCACCTACGTCCGGCCGGGCCGGATCGTGGTCCCGCGCAAGCACGTCATGCCGTGGCTGTGCGATCCCGAGACCGGCGAGGTCCGACCCCAGTACCGCGAGGACTACGAGGTGCGCCGTCGCTCGGGATCGGCGAGACGACGCCCGGCCGAGCCCGAGGTCGCCGCCACGGCGTGAGTCGCGGCGCGCCGTGGCGCGCGGCGGCGGCAAGCGATCTTGGACCGCGCACGCACGTTCTTATTCGAAGCTGAACAACTCTCCCGGTGCCCCGTCCGAGCCCATGCAGGGACCGAGACCGAGAGGAGGAGCACCGGCCATGAAGACCTCGCTGATCGCGATCGCCGCCGCCGCCACCCTGGCAACCCTCGCCGCCCCCGCGCGGGCGGATCACCGGATCGTCGCCGGGGGGTGTGACCGGCTCGCCGAGCCCCCGGTGTGCCGCACCCGGGTGATCCCCGGCCACTGGGAGCAGCGCACCCGGCGTGTGCGCGTGCCCGGCCGCTGGGTCTGGGAGGACCGGCAGGTGACGGTGCCCGGGCGCTGGGAGGTGCGCTACGAGGAGGTGAAGATCCCCGGTCGCTGGACGAAGCGCGAGGAGCGGGTGTGGGTGCCGGCCCACTGGGAGGACGACACGCGCGTGCTCGAGCCCACGATCCGGATCGGACGGCGCGCGCGGGTGCGCGTCGGACTGGGGCTGCCGTGTCGCCGCTGGGTGCCGGGCCACTGGAAGATCGTCATGCGCCGCGAGTGGATTCCGCCGCGCTGTGAGCGCCGTCCGGTGCGCCGCTGGATCCCGCCGTGCACGCGCACCGAGCGGGTGCGGGTCTGGAAGCCCGCGTGCTGGGAGACGCGCACCGAGCGCGTGTGGGTGCCGGCCAGGACCGTGATCGTCTGCGTGGAACTCGGAGAGGTGGCCCCCGAGCGACACGTGCACCGCCACCACCGCCACCACCGTCGGCGCGCCACGGTGCGGCTCGGTCCGGTGATCTACCGCGCTCGCTGAGTTCGGGCTGCGCGCACCCACCTTCCGCGACGCCGAGGCCCCCCGCGGGCCTCGGCGTTCTTGCATCGCCTGTGGCGAACGGGACGCGCACCGCCGCTTCGAGCCACGCGCGCGCGGCGCTACACTGATGCGGCGAACCCGTTGGAGCGAGAGCCATGAGCGATCCCTACCGCTGGAGCGCCGCCGCGCGCGAACTGCGCGAGCGCGCCGCCGCGTGCGCCCGCTCGCTCGACCACGGCTGTGTGCTCGCCGCGCACGTGCTGCTCGCGCTCGCCGAGACCCCCGGCGCGGCGGCCGAACTGCTCGAGGCGGCCGGCGCGGGCGCCGCGACCCTGCGCGAGGCCGTGGCGGCGAGCTACGACCGCGCTCCGCTGCTCGAGGGCGTACCGCTCGACACCTGGTCGGACGAGATGCGCGAACTCGTCGCGGCGGCGACCGAGATCGCCGACCTCGAGGGCAGCCACGAGGTCGAGCCGCTGCACCTGCTGCTCGCTGTGACCGAGGATCCGCAGGCGAGTGCGGTGGCCGCGCTGCGCGCCTGCGGCCTCGACGTGGCGCGGCTGCGCGAGCGCGTCCGCGCCCGGCTCGTCGACCGGCGCGGGTGATCGCGGTGCCGACATCGCCCAACCGCGCCGGCGGTCGGCGCGTATCCGTTCACGGTGAACGCAGCCACACAGGGAGGGTGGACATGGCGAGGCGGGGCAAGGTGGGCGGGCTGTGGCTCGTCGTGGCGATCGCCGCGACGAGCGGGGCGTGGGCGCAGGGGGGGCTGCCCGGCATGCCGAGCCCCGAGCAGATCGAGCGCCGGATCGCCGAGGAGATGGAGAAGCTTCCCGAGCGCACCGTCACCGACGAGGTCTTCGAGATCCGCTACAAGCCGGTGCCGATCGATCTGCGCGAGGTCGCGCGACGGGCGGCGGCCGCCGCCGCGGGCCAGCTTCCGCAGGGGGTGAGTCCCGAGCAGGCCGCGAAGCAGCTGTTGCCCATGGCGCGGCCGTACATCGAACGCGCCTACGGCGAGATCGGCACCCTGCAGGTCAAGCGCCCGGTCGCCTACCGATCGAAGCGGCTCGAGCCGGGCGAGTACCTCCTCGGATTGATCCTCAAGGGCGACAGCCCGATCGGGATCCGGATCCACGGCGCGAAGCTCGAACGCGAGTTGCGCATCCCCTTCCGCGGCGCGCGCTCGAAACAGCCGCACCCCGAACTCAAGCTCGAGGTCGAGGTGGCCGACAAGCGCCGGGGCAAGCGCTACATCGTCGCCTGGTTCCTCTCGGTACGGGCAAAGGCGGGCAAGTTCGTCCCGAAGGACGCGAAATAGACTGCGCCTCGCTGCGGCGCTTCCCGAGGGACGGCGCTGCGGGAGACGACGGGAGCAGAGACGACGACGGGCCGCTGCCGGACGTGCGGCAGCGGCCCGCGGTATGTCGCGCTGCAGCCGCGGCTCAGTGCGCGTGCCCGTGCGCGATCTCCTCCGAGGTCGCCGGACGGATCTTCGCCACCGTGATGTCGAAGTGCAGATCCTGGCCCGCGAGCGGGTGGTTGGCGTCCGCCTTGACCGTGTCCTCGCCGATCTCGATCAGCCGGAAGCGCAGCACCTGCCCGTCGGGCGACTGCGCGGCGAGCTCCATGCCGACCTGCGGCTCGAGCCCCTCGGGCAGCCGGTCGCGCGGGATCTCGAAGATCGCCTCCTCGCTGCGCTCCCCGTAGCCCTCGGCGGCCGGGATCGTCACCGAGAAGCTCTCGCCCACCGCCTTGCCCTCGAGCGCCTTCTCGAGGCCGGGCACGATCTGGCCGTGGCCGTGCAGGTACGGCAGCGGCTTGCCCTCGGCGCTCTTGTCGATCACCTCGCCGGCGTCGTTGCGCAGCGTGTAGTCGATGTGCACGACCGAGTCCTTCCCGATCGTCTCCGCCCGCGTCTCGTTCTGGGTCTCGTTCTGGGTATCGTTCGACATGCAACGTCCTTTCGGTTGGTGGGGGCGCCCGGCCCCCGGGGTTGGGGTCACGGCTGGAACCGGTATCCGACGCCGTGGACGGTGATGATGTGGCGCGGCTGGTTGGGCTCGGGCTCGATCTTGCCCCGCAGCCGGGAGATCGTGTTGTCGACCGCGCGCGTGCGCACCGGACGGGGAAAGCCCCACACCTCGCGCAACAGCTCGTCGCGCGGCACGGTCTGGCCCGGGCGTGCCGCGAGGTACTGCAGCGTGCGCGCCTCGAGCGTGGTGAGGCGAAGCTGCTTGCCGCCGTTGTGCACGAGTTCGTGCTCGAGATCGACGCGCACCGGACCGAGACGCAGCTCGGCGTGCGGCTCGCCTCCGCGCTCGCGCAACTGCACCGCCACGCGGGCGAGCAGCTCTTCGATCGCGAACGGCTTGATCACGTAGTCGTTGGCGCCCGCCTCGAGCCCCTGCACGCGGTGCTCGACCGTGTCGCGGGCCGAGAGCAGGATCACCGGGAAGCGGTGTCCGTCGGCGCGCCAGCGACGCAGCAGGTCGTATCCCGACTCGCCCGGCAGCACCCAGTCGAGCACCACCAGATCGGGCGGGTGCTGCTCGACGTGGCGCGAGGCCTCCTCGGCCGAGGCCACCGCGTCGACGTGGTAGCCGCGTCCGCGCAACGCCTCGAGAACGAGCAGCCGCGTGGTGAACTCGTCTTCGACGTAGAGGATCGTGGCCGGCATGCAGCGTTCCGCTTGCGAGCCGTCTCGCCGGCCCGCGGTCTCCCGCCGGTGATAGCCGAAACGCGTCCGGATTGCAATCGCGGGTCGACGGGCGGCCGGCCCGCTGCGCTTGCTTCGCGACGCCCTCGCGGAGACACTGCGCGCGATCACGGGCAGCGGGAGCGTGGCCAGGGGGTGAGCACACCTGCGGAACAGACCGGACGGGCCAGGGCGGCGTTACTCGACCGCGACGGCACGATCAACCGCGACACGGGGTATGTCGGCGATCCGGCCGCGGTCGAACTGCTGCCGGGGGTGGCGCGGGCGCTCGGCGCCCTCGCGCGGGCCGGCTACCGGCTGATCGTCGTGACGAACCAGTCCGGCATCGCGCGCGGTCTCTTTCCCCCCGCGGCGGTCGAGGCGGTGCACGAACGGATCGCCGCCCTGCTGCGCGCCGAGGACCCGGACGCGCGGATCGATGCCTGGTTGTACTGCCCCCACCATCCGGAGGGCCGGATCGCGCGCTGGGCGGTGCGCTGCCGCTGCCGCAAGCCCGCCCCCGGTCTCTTCGAGCGGGCTGCCGAACGGCACCGGCTCGATCTCGCGCGCTCGGTGGCGTTCGGTGACGCCGAGCGCGACGTCGAGGCCGCCCGCCGCGCCGGGGTGGGCACGACGGTCCGACTCGCGCCGGACGGCACCCCGAGTGCCGCCGACCACCGCGCACGCGATCTGCCCGCGGCGGTGCGGTGGTGGCTCGCGCGGGAGCGGAGCGTCGAGCGCTCGCGGCCGGAGCGCGACGCCCCATGAGCCGCATGCGCCTGCTCGTGCGGATTCCCAACTGGGTGGGCGACGTCGTCATGGCGAGCGCCGCGCTGCGGACGCTGCGCCGGCGGCTGCCCGAAGCACACATCACGCTGTGGGGCAAGCCGGCGCTGCTCGCGATCCTGCGCGACACGCCGTGGTACGACGAGCAGCTCGTCTGGCCCGAGGCCGGTGCGATCGCGGCCGCCCGTGCGGTGCGCGGCCGCGGCTACACGCACGCGCTGCTGCTCACCCACTCGTGGTCGAGTGCGATCGCCGCCTGGCTCGGCGGGATCCCGCAGCGGATCGGCCACCGCAACGACGGGCGCGAGCTGCTGCTCACGCGTGCGCTGCCGCTCGAGCGCCGCGGCCGGATTCGGCCGGTCTCCGCCGTGCTGGCCTACCTCGCCTTGTGCGAGGCGATGGGCTGCCGCGTGGAGCGCTCCGACCGCGCAATCGAACTCCCGGTGACCGAGCAGGCCCGCGCGCGCACCCGCGCCTGGGACGCCGAGCGGGGGCTGCTCGAGGGACCGGCCCCGGTGGTGTGCAACGTCGGGGCCGGCTTCGGGCGCGCGAAGCAGTGGCCCGCCGAACGGTGGGCGGCGCTCGCCGATCGCCTCGTGGCGGGGGGACGGCGCGTCGTGGTCTACGGCGGGCCGAAGGACCGCGCGGCGGTCGAGGCGGTGCTGGCCGCGAGCCGCGCGGCCGCCCGCGGCGCGGTCGTCGCCGGGCTCGGGGTGCCGATCGGCGATCTCGCCGCGCACATGGCGCGCGCCGCACTCGCGATCACCACCGACTCGGGCGGTCGGCACTTCCCCGTCGCGGTGGGCACGCCCACGATCGTGCTCATGGGGCCGAACCACCCCGAACTCTCCGAGAGCCCCGGCAACCTCGAGCACTACGTGGTACTGCTCACCCGCCCGCCGTGCTGGCCGTGCCACCTGCGCGAGTGCCCGATCGACCACCGGTGCATGCGAGAGATCGAGACGGAGACGGTCGCCCGGTTCGCCGAGGGCTGGCTCGCGGGGCGGCGACCGTTCGGACACGCCGCGCCGTGGCGCACCCCGCCCGGCCGCGAGCACCGGCTGTTCCGGGGTGCGTGCACCTGAGCCGCCGCCGCTGTGGTATCCTCGGAACACGCCGCCGCGGCGCGGCAGACCGGGAGGGCGGGAGCTCGCCGTGTGGTCCGATCTCGAGAGACAGCAGCAGCGCCGTCGCCTCGAGGAGGCGCGCCGGGACCGGGCGCTGATCGAGGTGCTGCCCCGGGTGGTCGCCGCCGGCTTCGGCGTGATCCCGATCGGTCGGATCCCGGGCGGGCTCGAGCTGGCGTGCGCACCCACCCTCACGCCGCGCGCGACCCGTGCGCTCGAGAAGGTGATCGGGCTGCGCGTGCGCACCGTCGCCATGGACGAGGCGCTCGTGCACGTCTACATCTCGCGGCTGTATCTCGAGGGGGCGGCGGTCGACTTCCAGACCTTCCTGTCGCCCGATTTCCTCGAGGATCCGGCCGCCTGGGCGCGGCTGCGCACCGAGAAGGATGGCGCGGGCCTCACGGTGCAGTGGTCGCCGCCCGAGGACGCGATCGTCGCGCTCGACTACGCGTACCGCACGGTGCTGCGCAGCCTCGACCACGGCCACCGCGAGCCGCGCTTCGCCTTCGAGGCGGGCCCGCTCGAACTCGGCTTCGAACTGGTGGCGGAGGGCGACGGGCCGGCGCTGCTGCTCGAGGCCGAGCAGCCGCCCGGAGACGAGGTCGCGGTGCTCGCACGCGAGTCCTACTGCGTGGGGGGGCTGGAGCATCGCCATGGCTGGCGCGTGCACGCGCTCGAGGGCGCGCCGTTCATGATCCACCCCTCGGAGGTGCAGATCGTGGGGCTGCGGCCGGACGGCGCGCTGCGGCTGTGGGTCTACGATCGCACCGTCGACGTGCGGCCGGGCGAACGACCGGTGTTCTCGCTCACCTACTACTTCCTGTCCATGGGCCAGCGGCTCGAGCGGCAGCTCGAGGTGCAGATCCACGATCTCGCGCTCGTGCCGCGCCGCCGCGTGCGCGCCCTCGGCGCTCCGATCCCCTGGACCGGCGAGCACCTGCGCCGCTGGCTCGGGGTGGGCGAGGAGCCGGGCGGCGCCGGGGCGCGACGCGGCGGGTCGGCGACCGGGGAGCGGGCGCGTGGCGGCTAGGGGCGGGGGGCATGCCGGCGCGGGTCGCGTGGCGCTCGCGCTGCTCGCGATCGTGGCGCTCGCCGCGGCGCTGCGCCTTCTCGGCGCGCGGGCACCGCATCCGATCCACCGCGACGGACTGCAGTACCTCGCGTGTGCACGGGCGGCGTCGGCCGGCGACTGGCGGCACGTGGCGGCGGCCGACTACTCGCCGGGCTATCCGACGCTCGTCGCTCTCGCGGCGCGCGCCGCGGGCTTTCGCGCGGATCGGCCTCCGCGCTGGATCCCCGAGCGCCACCGCTTCGAGGTGGCGGACGCGCAGCGCGACGCGCCGCTGCTGCGCGCGGCACTGGGCGTGTCGCTGCTGTTCGGCGCCCTCGCGGTGCTGCCGGCGTTCGCGGTGGGCGCTGCCCTCGGTGGACCGCGGGTCGGCTTGTGGTCGGCGCTCGCGCTCGCGCTGCAGCCCTACCACGCGCTGTATGCAGGCTACGTGCTGACCGAGTCGAGCTTCTTCTTCTTCCTGCTGCTCACCCTCGCCGCGGCGGCCTGGCTGGCGCGCGTGCAACGACCTCGGACGGGCTGGCTCGCCGGCATTGCGGTCGGGATCGCCGGCACCCTCGCGTTCTTCGTGCGGCCGGAGGTGCTTGCCGTGCTCCTGCCGGCGGCGGTGCTCGGCACGCTCCGGCCCTCGCGCGGCCGTGCGCTGTTCGGGATGGCGCTCGGGTTCGCGCTGCTCGCCGGACCGTATCTGTGGATCTACAACGCCGAGCGCGCGGGGCCGTCCGGTGCGGTCGTGCTCACGCCCAAGCGCCCGGTGGCGCAGCTCGCCGCGAGCGCACTCGATGCCCCGACGGCCTTCGTCCGGCGGCTCGTGCGCAATCTCGGACAGCTCGTCGAGTACGGCCACCCGCTCGTGCTCGCGCTCGCGCTCACCGGAGCGGTGCTCGCCTGGCGGTCCGGAGGCCGGTCGGCGCGGCGGTTGGTCGCGCTCGTGCTCGCCGCGGCGGCGCTGTATCTCGGGGTGGTGAGCGCGGTGCGGATCGATCACCGGCTCGTGCTCGGGGTGGGCGTGTTGCTCGTGCCGCTCGCGGGCGTGTCGCTCGAGCGTGTGCGCGTCGCGCTCGCCTCGCGGTGGGGACGGGCGCGCGCGATCGGGGCGCTCGTCGTCGTGCTGCTCGCGTCCACGGTGCCGATCCTCGTGCACAAGTCGCGGCCGCGGCGCACGCACCTGCTCGAGGCGGCGGCGGTCGTGCGGCGAGAACGCGGCGAGGCTCGGGGGATGGTGCTCGTGCACGACCCGCGGCTCGCCTACTACGCGGGCGGGCGCTGGTGTGCGCTCGCGGCGCTCGACCACGTGGTGGACCCCGAGCAGGCCGCGCGTCTGATCGCGCGGGGCGAGGTCGTGGTGCTCGGGCTCGAGCGCGGTCGGGAGCCCGACGCGGCGGCCCTCGGTCGCGCCTCGGGACGTCGGCTCGAGCCGGTCGCCGTGATCGAGCCGGCGCCCGGCGAGCGGTTCCGCGCCTACGAGATCTATACCGTGGCGCCCCGTGCCGGGGAGGGAGCGGCGCGGTGAGCCGCGGCGCGGCGGATCGCGGACGGCCGTGGCAGCACCGGCTCGATCGCGTGGTGGGCATTCCGCTCGTGTGGGCGCTCGGCCGGCTTCGGCGTCGCCGGCGTTGTCCGCCCCGGCGTGTGCGGCGGCTCGGGCTGCTGCAGCTCAACGCGATCGGGGACACGATCCTGTGCACCCCGCTCGTGCAGGCGCTCGGGCGCGCGTATCCCGACGCCGAGATCGTGCTCGCGCACGGGAGCACGAACGCCGAGGCCGCCGCCCTCCTGCCGGCTGTGGATCGGCGACTGCCGCTGTCTGTGGCGCGACCCGATCGCGCGATCGCGCGCCTGCGGCGCGAGCGTCTCGATGTGCTGATCGATCTCGGCCCCTGGCCGCGGATCTCGGCGCTGCTCGCGCTCGGTTCCGGCGCGCGGTTCGTGATCGGCTTCCGGACCCCGGGGCAGGCGCGTCACGGCGGGTTCGATCGGGCGGTGCCGCACTCGTCGCGGCGGCACGAGTGGCGCAACATCGCGGCGCTCGGTGCTGCGCTCGGGGTGCGTGTGGCGGGGCCGCCGCGGCTCGGGGAGCAGACGACGGCGCCGCTTCCACCGCTGCCGCGCGCCCCCTTCGTGGTGCTGCACCCCTGGGCGGGGGGGCTGCGGCACACGTGGAAGGAGTGGCCCGGAGCGCGGTGGGTGGCGCTCGGGCGGTGGTTGCGCGCGCGCGGCTATGCGCTCGTCGTCTCGGGCGGACCGGGCGATCGCGCACGCTCCGACGCGCTGGCCGCACGGTTGCGGGGCGAGGGCGACGGCGAGCGCGTGCAAGTGCTGGCTGGCGAGGCGTCGCTCGCGAGCATGACGCGGGTGCTCGTGCGGGCGGCGGCCCTCGTCACCGTGAACACGGGGATCATGCACCTCGGGGCGGCGCTCGACATCCCGCTCGTGGCGCTGCACGGCCCGACGCGCGTCTCGCGCTGGGGGCCGTTGGGGACGCGTTCGGTGGCGCTCGCCTCGCGCACCCCCGGCTGCCCGTACCTGCACCTCGGGTTCGAGTACGGGGGGCGGCGGTCGGACTGCATGGAGGGGATCGCCCTCGAGACGGTCACCGGTGCGCTCGAGGGTCTGCTGCCGCGGCGGGGCGGTTGACGGCGGGGGGCGTGTCGAGCAGCGCGAGGGCTCGTGGCAGCACATCTCGCAGCTCGAGATAGCGCATGCAGCTGCGGTGGGCGCAGCGGCGCCGGGTGCAGGGGCTGCACGGCACACCGAGCCACACGAAGGGGGCGGGCGCGTTGCGGCGGGCGTCCCACGGACCGTGGACGTGGGGATCCTTGGGGCCGAAGAGGGTGAGGGTCGGGGTGCCGAGGGCAGCGGCGACCTGCAGCGGGCCGGTGTCGACCCCGATCACGAGGCGTGCTCGCTCGTACAGCGCCATGAGTTCGTCGAGCGAGCCCGTGGCGGGGGCGAGGCGGGCGGCTCGCGGCGCCAGCGCGCAGACCCGCTCGGCCACCGCGCGCTCGCCCGGACCCCACGTCACGAGGCTCGGCAGCCCGCGCTCTCGATGCAGCGCGGTCGCGAGCGCGGCAAAGCGTTCGGGCGCCCAGCGCTTGAAGGCGCCGAAGCGCGAGACGCCGGGGTGCAGCGCCACGAAGGGGCGTTCGGCGTGCGGGCCGAGCGCGGTGCGCATGCGCTGGCGGGCGGTGTCGCTGGCGGCCAGCTGCGGACGGGCGCTCGCCACGGGGATCCCGAGCGCCTCGAGCAGCGCGAGGTTCTTGCGCACGCGGTGCACCCGGCCACGCGGGCCGCGGACCCGGCGGTCATAGAACGCATGGGCGGGTTCGGTGGTGTCGCCGTGCGCGAACCCGACGCGCCAGCGCGCGCCCGACAGGAGCGTGCACAGTCCCGAGCGCAGGTTGCCCTGCACATCGATCGCCCAGTCGTATCGCACGCGACGGATCGCCCCGGCGCAACGCAGCAGGGCGTGTGCGTCGCGCAGCACGCCACCGAGTCCCCGGCCGCGTTCCCGCCGCCAGCGCCACACGTGGTCGATCTGGGGGTGGGGCTCGAGCAGCGATGCGAAGCGGTGCTCGATCCACCAGTCGATGCGCGCGCGCGGAAACGCGGTGCGCAGTGCGTCGAGCACCGGGAGGGCGTGCACGACGTCACCGAGCGCGGACAGGCGCACGATCAGGATCCGCTGCGGCGAGTGGACGCTCGGGCGCATGGGGAGATCGTAGCGCGACGCCGTGGCCCTCGCACCGGGAGTCACAGCAGGTGCACCGCGCTGGCCTTGAAGCTCGCGTGTACGGTTGCGCCGGGCGCGAGTTCGAGCGCCCCTGCCGAACGCTCGAGCACGACGGCGACGAGCGGCTCGGCACCGGTGTCGAGGGTGACGTAGCACACCGGCGGCCGGTGCTCGAGCCGGGCGACGCGAGCTCGAATGCGGTTGGCGGCGCTGCCCGGGACGGGCTCGCGGGCGAGCACGATGTCGTGGGGCGCGACGATGGCGAGCCGCGGTGCGGCCGGTCCCTCGGCGGCGGTGATGCGCAGACCGCCCTCGGTCTCGAGAACCGGCGGCGGCCCGGGGGAGACCCGGCGACCGGGCAGCAGGTTGCGGGCGCCGCACAGGGTGGCGACGGTGGGGTGCGCCGGCGCCCGCAGCACGGCGGCGGGGGTGTCGAACTGCAGCAGCCGGCCCTCGTGCAGCACCGCGATCGCGTCGGCGAGCGCCGCCGCCTCGTCGATGTCGTGGGTCACGTGCACGGTGCAGCAGCCGAGTTCGCGGTGCACGCTGCGCAGCGTGTCGCGCAGCGCGGTGCGCGCCGGCGCGTCGAGGGCCGAGAGCGGCTCGTCGAGCAGCAGCAGGGCCGGTCCGGCGGCGATCGCGCGCGCGAGTGCGACCCGCTGCCGCTCGCCGCCGGACAGCACGGCCGGCCGGGCGTGCAGCCGGTCTTCGATGCCGCACGCCGCGGCGGCCTGCCGGATCCGTCGCTCGAGGGCGGGGCCGCGCAGCCCCGCCATGCGGGGGGCGAAGCCTATGTTCGAGGCCACATCGAGGTGCGGAAAGAGGGCGGCGTGCTGCGGCACGTAGCCGGTGCGGCGCGCCTGCGGTGCGAGGCGGGTGGCGTCCTGGCCTTCGAGCCGCAGGCGACCGGCGGTGACCGGGTGGAGACCGGCGAGGGTCTCGAGCAGCAGCGTCTTCCCGCTGCCCGACGGGCCGAGGACCGCGAGGTAGCGACCGGGCTCGACGCGCAGGGTGAGCGGGCCGAGGCGAAAGGCGGCGGCGCGGGTCTCGAGTGCCTCGAGTTCGATCATGACGAGGTGGCGGGATCGGGCAGACGGGCGGCGAGCATGCGCAGGGCGACCAAGATCGCGGCGCTGAGCAAGAGCAGCAAGGCCGCGAGGGGAGCGGCTGCGCGAAGCCCCTCGGTCGCGAAGCGGTCCCACAGCAGCACCGGCAGCACCCGGGGGTGGTAGGCGACGATCATGATCGCGCCGAACTCGCTCACCCCCCGCGCCCACATGTGCACCGCACCGGTGGCGATCGGGCGGGCCGCGAGCGGCAGCGCCACGTGGAGGAAGGCCTGCCA
>RFJN01000374.1 GCA_003694875.1 Planctomycetota bacterium
GCGGTGGGCGTGGCCTCGAGGGGCGGCTGCGTTCGGGAAGCGGTGCGCTGCCGGCTCTCACCGGGCGCATGCGTGAGAAGCAGCGCGGGCCAGGCGAGCGGACCCCAGGCCGCCGGTGGCCAGCTCGCGTCGGCGACGAGCCGCAGCGCGCCCCAGGTGGGCGGCAGGAGGCAGGCGAGCGAGAGGAGCAGCACGAGCAGCCGCGGCGGCAGGCGGCGGACGTGGACGAGCGCCCGGGCCACGATCGCGAGCACGAGCAGGCTCGCCGCCGCGAGCAACAGCGACACGAGGGGGTAGGTGGCGGCGCGGGCGCAGACGGCGACCGCCGGCAGCAGCGCACTTGCGTGGGCGAGCACCGCGGGGCCGAGATGCCGCGCCTCGCGCTCGGGCCGGGAGACGAGGGCGGCGGGCCACAGCAGCACCAGATCGAGCGCGGCGAGCACGAGCAGCGCGGGCGCGAGCTGGCGCAGCGCCTCGGGCTGCTCGGAGAGCGCGAGGGCGGCGGTGCAGCCGAGGGCCGCGAACAGTTGCATTGCGATCACACCCGCGCGTCCCGCGTGGCCGGGGGCGGGCGTCGGTCGGGCTTCGGCCATGGCGCGCATGATAGCGCGGGACCGGAGCGCGATCTCAGCGGGCGGCGGGCTCGGGAGGGGCGGGACGCGTCTCGAGCCAGTCGAACTGCAGCCGCACGAGCGCGAGCCGCCGCAGGCCGGGGTCCTTGTGCAGCACCGTCTCGAGCCGCTCGAGCTTCTGCTCCACCGGAATCTGGAGCTTGTCGCTCGCCGGCGAGCGCCCCCACTCGATCCGGGTGCGGCCGGCGGTGACGACGATCTCTGGCTTGCGCGGATCGAGCCGGCCGTCGACGTTCGAGACGTCGATGCGCACGGTGTGGGCCCACAGCGCGTCGAAGCGGCGCGCGCGCAGCGCCACGGCGACCGCGAGACCGTGGCGGATCGCGGCCGACGCGATCCGGCGCCCCTCGATCAGCCGCCGTCGCCCGAGATCGGCGCCCTCGAGCAGCGGCAGCCGCAGCGCGGCAGGGTCGTTGGGGGCGTAGCACGCCGCGGGCAGCACCATGGCGTCCTCGTCGAGCAGCAACGTGCGCTCGCCGTGCCGCAACGCCGCGACGGGGCGGCGGACCTGCAGGTCGAAGCGCAGGCGCGAGGGGAAGTCGAGCTGGACGCGGCGCACGGTGCGCACCCAGGGCAGCGCCGCGTAGGTGCGCACGATCTGCGGGACGCAGCGCGGATCGTAGAGGCTGAACGAGCGGCCGGGGAAGGGGAGCGAGGCGAGCTGGGCGACCGCGTGGCGGGTGAGACCGGCCGGCGGTCGGGTGGCCGCGAGGCTGGCCTTGCTGACGCGGTAGCGCACGTCGGCGCGCACCGCGTCGCGCACCTGGACCGAGGCCGCCGCGACAGCGAGCGCGAACACCGCGAGCGCGCAGCCCTCGCGCACCCGGCGCTGCTGCCACGCGCGGCGCGCCGACCGCCTCCCGGCGCTCCACAGCCAGCGAGCCGCGGCGCCCGCCGCGTGTGCGCTCCACTCGGCCGCGGTGGCGAGCCAGCGACCGGGGGCGGCGCCGCGGGGGGAGCGGGGCGCGGGGGGCCTCACGACGCGCGTTCTCCGCGCGGCGCGGTGCGCGGACCGCGCCGGGTCCGATCGCTGCCGGTCGGGCGGGCGCGGCGGCGCTCGCGGGCGAGGCGCAGCGCGTCGAGCACCATCCACTCGCACAGCGCGCCGAACTCGATTCCGGCCGCGTGCGCCGCCTTGGGCAGCAGGCTCGTGGAGGTCATGCCGGGGATCGTGTTGACCTCGAGCAGCATGGGCTCGCCGGTGGGGGTCAGCCGCAGGTCGACGCGCGAGAACGACCGGCAGCCGAGCGCGACGTGGGCGGCGAGTGCGGTGCGGCGCACCGCGCCGGCCACCCGGCGTTCGAGCGGCGGGTCGACGACGTAGCGGGTGCCGCTGTTCGGATCGTACTTGGCGCGGAAGTCGTAGAACGCGCGACCGGGGATCGTCTCCACCGGCGGCAGCGTCCGGTCGCCGAGTACACCGACGGTGAGTTCGCGGCCGGCGACGAAGCGCTCGACGAGCACCGCGCCTCCGAGTCGGGCGAGCTCGTCGACCGCGGGTTCGATCTTGCGCGGATCGTCGAGCACGTGCACCCCGATCGAGGAGCCCTCGCGCGTCGGCTTGACGACGACGTGGCCGCCGAGCGCGCGCATGGCCGACCAGACCGCCTCGATGGTGAGCGGCGGTTCGAGCACCCGGGCGGCGGGGATGGGCAGCCCCGCGAGGGAGAAGAGCTTGCGCGCGGCCGCCTTGTCGAAGGCGCGCGCCGAGGCGCGCGGGCCCGAGCCGGTGTAGACGAGCCCGAGTGCCTCGCAGCGCCGCTGCACCCCACCGTCCTCGCCGAACCGGCCGTGCATCGCGATGAACGCCACGTCGGGCTCGAGCGGCAGCAGGCCCTCGATCCGTTCGTCGCGCACCTCGAAGGGGATGACCGTGTGTCCGCGCGCGGCGAGCGCGGCGCACACCGCGCGGCCGCTGTGCAGCGATACCTGGCGTTCGCGCGATGGTCCGCCCATGAGGACGGCGATGCGCAGGGTGACGTCGCGGGGGCTCATAGCGGGTTCCTCGGCTGTCGACGGACGCGGGCGAGCCGGCGGCGTTCGCCCGCCGGCGGCGAATGCGCAGCGGAGCGCTCGCGCTCGCTGCCGGCCCCCTCGTGCGTCGGGCCGGCGCGGCGCAGCAGCGCGCGGACGTGCGCGAACAGCAGTTCCGGTTCGTACGGGCGGGCGAGGGCGAGATCGGCCCCGGCGTCGAGGGCGTGCACCGCGTCCGCGCTCGCGGCGGCGGTGTAGACCGCGATCACCGCCGGCCCGCGGTTGCCGTGCGCGGCCCGCAGCCGCTCGAGCAGCTCCGCGGTCGGCCCGCGCTGCCCGGCCACGTCGAGCACGAGCAGTTCCGGCGGGCTGGTCTCGATCCGCCGCAGGGCGACGCGCAGGTCGGCCGCCTGCTCGACCCGGTAGCCCTGCCGCCGCAGGCAGTAGGTCACGAGGTTGGCGAGCGAACGATCGCGCTCGACCACGAGCAGCCGCGGCGGATCGAGTGCGACGCGCACGGGGGCGGGCGTGTCGAGATCGGCCGCCGCGCGCCGTTCGCGCTCGAGGATCACCTCGATCTGCATGCTCGGCGACAGCTGTTCGTCGAGCGGAGCGGGGGGCGGCAGCGTGGCCGCGGGGCGCTCGGTGGGCTGCCGCGGGGCGGGACACGTCTCCGGCTCGTCGCCGTCCGGGGAGTCGGCAGACTCGTGCGCCTCGTCGCCGACCACGATGCCGCCGCCCACCGGAGAGCGGTCCACGAACACGCGCGGTGCCGGCA
>RFJN01000375.1 GCA_003694875.1 Planctomycetota bacterium
CGCGTCATGCTCGCCGGGCTCGACTACATCGAACGCCACCCCTACTACGCGCAGATCTATCTGCAGGTCGCCGGCCGCGGCAAGCCGCTCGTCGACCCGGAGGTGCACTGGCAAGCCGAGCAGCGCGCCGCCGAGCAGTATCGACGCATGATCGCCGAAGCGATCGAGAAGGGCGAGGTGCGGCCGGGGATCGATCCCCACGTGTGGGCCTTCACGATCGACTCCATGTGGACCGCCTACGCAACGTGTCTGTGCAGCCCGCACCTCAACATCCGGCTGCGCGCCTACTTCGAGCTGCCCCGCAACGCGAGCCGCAAGCGCATGCGGGAGGTCGTGCGCCAGGGTCTCGTAGCGTTCGTCGAACAGCTTCGCGAACAGATCGGGACCGAGGCCGCGCAGCGCGAGGCGACCGAGCGCGACGAGGCGCTCGAGCGATCGTGACCGGGCCGGGCTCCGTCTGGAAACGAGCCCGTCGCGAGAGAGATTCGGCTGGCGCCGACGGGCGAGGAGCGAAGTTCGGAGACACCGGAGGCGTACGGAAGTACGTCGAGGACGGCTTCGGTCTCGCGACGCCGCAAGTCGGTGATTCGCCGGAGATCGCAGCAGGGGACGTCTCTGGACAGAGCCCGGGCCTTGTCGGCTCGCGACGGCTGCTCTAGGATAGGGCGGTCCCGTTTCCGGACACACTCGGCTTTCCCCGCAGCCCCACCGACGGAGGTTCCGCATGCCCAACATCGTCGAGTACAGCGCACGCTGGTACGTGGTCAAGAACAAGGGCGTGATCAAGGTCAAGGACCAGGACGGCAACACGACCGAACTCGAGTTCAAGGAGCCCGGTGAGTTCACCGCGATCCTCACGATCCTCAACTCGCCCGGCGACGCGCGCATGAGCGATATCGGCGGCGAGCGCGTGATCTCCTCGGGCCTGTGCAAGGACGAGGTCGGCACCAGCCCTTCGACCACCGGCGCCTTCCGCGCCGCCGCCCCCAACGGCGGCGCGCAGAGCCGCGCCGAACAGATCCGCCGCCGCATCACCGGCCTGCGCAAGAGCTACACCGAACCGGGGAGCTGAATCTCCCCCGAGGCTGTCCCCACGCCGCCGCCGCGCAACCCGCTTCGCGCGGCGGCGGCGCCGTGTCCCGGCCCGGCGTCGCCGCGGTGGCCTGAAAATTTTTTCGGGAACCCTTCGCGAGCTTCTCGTGTATCGCCCCTCCGTACACCGTCGGGCGCCGGTGCGCCCGGAGCACCAGGATTCGGAGGGGGAAGCCCGTGCAACGACGCTTCACAGCACCACACCGGACAAGGGGCGGCGCGCTCGCCCTGTGCGCCATGGCCGCTCTCGCCTCGCCCGCCCTCGCGGCCGGCAACGAGAACGCCTCGCAACCCGACACCGACAGCAAGAATGCCGGACGCGAGGCGGAGATCGTCGTCCACGCGAGTCGACTCGACTCGTCGGTCTACGACAACCCGCTGCACATCACCGTCGTGGACGAACGCGAGTTGCGTGAACGCGCACCTCGCACCCCCGCCGAAGCGCTGCGCGGCAAGAGCGGGGTGTGGATCCAACGCACCGGGCACCTCGGCGGCGCGCCGATCATCCGGGGCTTCATGGGCAACCGCGTGATCTATCTGTTCGACGGCATCCGGCGCAACACCGCCGGCCTGTTCAAGGGACCCAACTCGTTCCTGCAGAACATCGACGCCCTCGACGTCGACCGCATCGAACTCATCCGCGGCCCCGCCTCGGTGCTGTACGGCTCGGACGCGATCGGCGGCATCGTCAACGTCGTGACGAACGAGACACCGCGCTTCACCGACCACCTGCAGGTGGGCGGGCGCAGCTACGTGCGCTACGCGAGCGTCGACGACGCGCTGAGCGGACGCCAGGAACTGCACGTCTCGGGCCAGCAGTTCTACGCCTTCATCGGCGGCACACTGCGCGACATCAACGACGTCGAGGGCGGACGCGGCCTCGGTACGCTGCGCCCCACCGACTGGCGCGAGAAGAACTGGGACCTGCAGCTCGACTACAAGATCGCCGAAGGCCACCGACTCGAGTTCTTCTTCCAGGATTTCTCGCGTCCGTTCGGAAGCCGCTACGATCGCCCGAACTGGAAGCAGAGCAACGATCGGGAACTGTACGGGCTGCGCTACGCCGGACGCGACCTCGGTCCCCTCGCTTCGGTCGACGCCACGATCTACTTCCACAAGCAGGACAACTTCATCGACGAGAAACACTGGGACTCCGACGGTCGCGACCGCACGTGGGGCGGCGAGATCCAGGCGAAGTCGCAGATCGCGGACCTGCTCACGCTCGTGTACGGCTTCCACATGCACCGCGACACGGTGAAGAAGTCGAACCCGCAGAAAAAGACCCGGGATCCCGACGTCGAGTGGACCAACCCGGCCTTCTTCGTGCTCTCGCAGTGGCAGCTGCTGTCGCGGCTGCGACTCGATCTCGGGCTCCGGTGGGACCGCTTCACGCTGAAGTCGCAGGCACCGCCCGTCAGCAAGCTCGATGCCGCGGTGCAGGACGCGATCAACAACGGGTCGTTCTCGCTGCGGGACCTCGAACTCGACCGCACCGACGACGCCCTCACCGGAGGGCTCGGCCTCAGCTTCGACGTCACCGACGAGATCCGGCTCGTGGGGCACGTGGGACGCGCGTTCCGCGCCCCCAACAAGAGCGACATGCTCCGCTTCGGTCAGTTCACCTTCGGTTTCAACACCCCGAGTGCCAACCTCGATCCCGAGTCGAGCTGGACGTTCGAACTCGGCGCCCGCGGCGATACCGAACTGTTCAGCGCCGGGCTCACCGGCTTCTACACGATCCTGCAGGACGCCATCGTCTCGGTGCCCGGCACCTTCGACGGCAAGAGCTTCATCGACGTCAACGGCAACGGCGTGCAGGACAGCGACGAAGGGGTGTTCGTGAAGAAGAACGCGAGCGGTGACATCGTGGCCACCGGCGTCGAATTTGACGGCACGTTCCGTGTGCCCGAAGGCTGGACCGAGATGGTGCTCGGCGACGCGGCGCTTTCGCTGTACGGCAACTTCTCCTGGATCTGGGGCAAGGACAAGGGGGCGGACGAGCCGCTCGATCGCGGTTTCCCCGCCAACGGCCTGATCGGGCTGCGGGTCGACGACGATCGCGATCCCGAACGCAGCGACTGGTGGATCGCGGCCGAGGCGTGGATTGTCGACGACTTCCACCGCATCCCCGGCACGCGCCTCGCCAAGGATCCCGCCTTCCGCTTCGACCCGCAGGACAAGTCCTCGGGACCGCTGCGCGCCGGCGGCTACGTGCCCGGCTTCACGGTCTACAACATCCGTGGAGGCTTCAACGTCACCGATCACGCCCGCGTCACTCTCGGGGTGAACAACGTGACCAACAAGAAGTACCGCGTGAAGGACTCGCGGCTCGACGCTCCGGGCACCAGCGCCATCCTCGCGCTCGAGGTGCGATTCTGACCGTGAAGCCCCGCGCGACACGAACCCGACGCCCGGCACGGGTGCGACGGCTCGCCGCCGTCGCACCCGTGCTGCTCGCCGCGACGCTGCTCCTGTCGCCGCGATCGGCGGCAGCTCGCGAACCGTCCCCTGCTGCCGACGCCCCCACCGCCATCGCCTTCCTCGGCGCATGGGATCGCGCCCTGCCGCTGATCGAACGCGCCGCACGCGAACTCGAACTCGAGGTGCGCTTCCCGGACACGAAGACGCTGCTGACCGAGCACGGACTCGACAACGTGGCGGTCCTGTACGTGCTCAACCTCGATCCGCGCGAGGCGCGCCAGCTCGCCCAACACCTCGAGCGCACACGCGCAGCACACCCGCGGCTGCACGTGATCGCGCTCGATCGCCGCGACAGCCAGGCCGCGCTGCGTCGCCGGGGACTGCTCGAAGCCGACCCACGGGTCGCTCCCTACTGGCGGACCGGCGGCCTCGTGAACATCCGACGTCTGCTGCGCTATACCGCCATCCGCTACCTCGGTGCGCCCGGTGAGATCGAACCACCCGCCCTGCTGCCCGAAAGCGGGATCTACGTCCCGGGCCTCGAGACACCGCTCACCCTCGAGCAACTGCGGGCGCGTCCGAACTGGCGTGAGCACCCCGACGCCCCGGTCGTGGCGCTGCTGATCCAGCACTCGTTCTGGGTCAACCAGGACACCGCCGTGATCGACGCCGAGGTGCACGCGCTCGAACGCCGCGGACTGCGTGTCGCCGTCGTCTTCTCGGAGACCGCCGCCCAGGCCGAAACGCTGCTGCGCGCCCTCGAGCCGCAGTTGATCATCGAGGACCGGCACGGCTCGATCTGGGACGGCAGCGACGGCACGAGCCTGCTCGAACGCCTCGACGTCCCGTATCTGCGCCCGATCTCGCTGCTCGCGTACACGGTCGAGCAGTGGCGCACCGACCCGAAGGGCATGGCGCCGCGCGATCGCTCGCTGTTTCTCACGATCCAGGAGATGCGCGGCACGATCGAGCCGATCGTGGTGGGGGCGCTGCAACACGACATCCACGGCTTCAAGCTGCACGTGCCGATTTCGGACCGTATCGAGCGATTCGCCGATCGCGCGGTGTCGTGGCTGCGGCTGCAACGCAAGCCCAACGCCGAAAAGCGCGTCGCGATCGTGTACTACAACAAGTCGCTCGGCAAGGGAGATCTGTTGCGCGGCAGCCCCACCGGCGCGTTCCTCGACGGGCCACGCAGCCTCATGCGCTTTCTCCCACGGCTGCGCGAGGCCGGCTACCGCGTCGATCCGCTGCCCCGCGACGTCGCCCAACTGCTCACGTGGGCGCGCGAACGCGGCCGCAACGTCGGGCCCTGGGCGCCGGGTGAACTCGAGACGCTGGCCGACCAGCCCGACGTGGTCCTGATTCCCGCCTCGCGCTACCGCCGCTGGTTCGAGACGATCCTGTCGCCGCAACAGCAGCGGCGCGTGGTCGAACGCTTCGGCCCGCCGCCGGGACGCCTCATGGTCGTGCGCCGCAACGGCGAGGCGCAGATCGTGTTGCCGCGGATCGACTGCGGCAACGTGATCCTCCTGCCGCAACCCGAACGGGGCGAGTCCCAGGACGCCTCGCTCCTGCACAGCCGCGACGTGCCGCCGCCGCACAACTACCTCGCCTTCTACTGGTGGCTGCAACACGACTGGAAGGCCGACGCGGTGCTGCACTGGGGCACCCACGGCACGCTCGAACTCCTGCCGGGCAAGGAAGCGGGACTGTCGAAGGACGACTGGAGCGACGTGTGCGCCGGCAACATGCCGATGATCCACCCCTGGATCATGGACAACATCGGCGAGGCGACGCTGTCGCGCCGCCGCGCGTACGCCGTTCTCGTCGACCACCTCCCGCCACCGAGCGTCGGCGTGGGGCTGTCCGACGCCCTGCGTCGGCTGCACGACACGATCGATCAGTTCCACGCCCTCGAGCCGGGACTGTTGCGCTCGGCGTTCCGCAAGCAGATCACGCAGCAGGCGCGCAAGCAAGGGCTGTTGCGCACCCTGCAGATCGAACCGCCCCCCGACGGCCGACTCACCGACGCCCAGATCACGCGTGTCGCCGCCTACCTCCACGCGTTGCACAACGAGACGACCCCACGCAGCCTGCACGTGCTCGGCCTGCCGCCCCCGCCCGAACTCCGCGCGAGCTACCTCGTGACGGCGCTGCGCCGACGGTTTCTCGACGCGCTCGCGACTGTGTTCCCGCCACCGGCCCGCGCGGGCGCCATGCCCGGCGATCGCGAGGCGTGGCTACGCAAGCGGGGCGAGATCGTGATCGAGCGCCACGTTCTGCACGGCGCGCAGAATCCGCCCGCTCCGATCGCACCGTTCGTCGAGAAGGCGAAGACGCTGTGGTCGAGGATCGCACAGGCCGATCTCGAGATCAGCCGGCTGCTGCACGCCCTCGACGGCCGCTACGTGCCACCCGGCCCGGGGCCCGACCCCGTACGCAACCGAAAGAGCGTCCCGTCCGGTCGCAATCTGTTCGCTCTCAACCCCGAACAGATCCCCACCCACGCCTCATGGGACGTGGCGGTCCAACTCGTCGACGCCATGCTCGAGCGCGCCCCCACACGCAAGGTGGGCATCGATCTCAACGGCATGAACACCATGCGCGACTTCGGCGTCAACGAGGCGCAGATCCTCTATCTGCTCGGGGTCCGTCCGGTCTGGGACGAGAACGACCTGGTGATCGACGTCGAGTTGATCCCGCGCGAGCAACTCGGCCGACCCCGCGTCGACGTGTTCGTCGCCATGGGCGGGCAGTACAAGGAGAACTTCCCCTCGCGCGTGCGCCTGCTCGACAAGGCGATTCGCCTCGTGGCGCGTCTCGACGAACCGGACAACCGGGTGCGCGCGGGTACCGAGCGCATGGAGAAACGGCTGCTCGAACACGGATTCTCGGCGCAGCGTGCGCACGAGCTCGCGGTCGCGCGCATCTTCGGCACCAAGCCCGGCAACATGAGCGGCACCAATATCCTGCACCTCGTTCCCCGCAGCGGCGTCTGGGACAACGAACGCGAGATCGCCTCGGTCTACATCGACTCGATGAGCTACGTCTTCACCGGAGAGCACTGGGGCGAGAAGATCGACGATCTCTACCCGGCGGCGATCGCCGACGTCGACACGGTCGTGCGCGTCTGGGCCTCGAACATGACGAGCCAGCTTTCCAACCATCACGCCTACGAATACCTCGGAGGGCTCAGTCTTGCGATCAAGACACTGACCGGCAAGGAGCCGAGAGCGTGGATCGCCGACGTACGCGACCCCGACCGCGCGCGCCTGCGGCGCTTCGAGGAGGTGCTCGCGACCTCGCTGCGCGCCGAACTGCTCAACCGCCGCTGGATCGAGGGCATGAAGGGCAACGAGTACGCCGGCGCAGGCCAGATGGCCGAACTCGTCAAGAACACCTTCGGCTGGTCGGCCACGCGGCGCACCGCCGTCGATCCGCGTGTGTGGCGAGAGATCGAACAGATCTACGTCGAGGACCGTTACCGACTCGAGCTGCGCGCGTGGTTCGAGAAGCACAACCCGCATGCGCTCGAGGAGATCGCCGCGACGCTGCTGGAGGCCTCGCGCAAGGGCTACTGGCAGCCCTCGGACGCCGAGCAGCGGCGCGTGGCGCGGCTGTATGCCGAACTCGTCGTGCGCCACGGCCCCTCGAACGGGCTCGTGTCGGGCGGCAACCGCAAGCTCGACGAGACGGTGCAGCGGCTGCTCGACGCTCCCGGCGACGCAGCGCTCGCAGCCGCCTACCGCGAGAAGGTGGCGCAAAGCCGCGCGAAGCCCGCCGGCGAGAAGGTGCGGGGTCGGAGCCTGACGAAGCAGACACCGCACACCCCGAGCGCCACCGCCCGCCTGGCGACCGGCGCCCGCCCGTGGCTGCGGTGGCTCGGCTACGCCGCCGCGATCGCCGGTGTGCTGCTCGTGCTCCTGCTCGGAGCGGCCGGCCGCGCGGGCTCCGCCGATTGAGGGTCGGACCGTGACACTGTGGATCTCGAAGCTGCTTCTCGCGATCTCCAACGCGCTGCTGCTGCCGGTGGTCGGCGCGCTGCTGCTGCTCGCACTGCTGACCTTGCTCTACACCGGCGGCCTCGTGCGCGAGGCGATCGAGCGGCGACGCATGCACACAGCGCGCGCCGCGCTCGTGCACGCCTTCAAGCGCACGCCCACGCGTCGGCTCGAACGTGCGGATCTCGAGCCGCTGCGCGGCCTGCTCCGGCGGGGGCTCGAGGAGGCGCTCGCCGCACCGCACGCCCGGGACAAGGTGCTCGACGATCTCGAGCTGCGCGCCGAGCGCAGCGTGGGCCGACTCGCCTACGGCCTGCGACTCGGTCCCATGCTCGGACTCGCCGGCACCCTGATCCCGCTCGGTCCCGCGCTCGTGGCGCTGTCGACCGGCGACATCCGAACCCTCTCCACGCAGCTCGTGCTCGCATTCGGCACCACCGTGCTCGGCCTCGTGATCGGCGGGCTGAGCTACGTGCTGCACGCGATCCGCAGCCGCTGGTACACCGAGGATCTCAGCGACGTCGCCTTTCTGTCCCGAGAGGAGCGCTGATGGAACCCCGCCGCCGCCGGCTGCGCCGGATCGGCAACGCCGGACAGCTCGATCCGCTCGAAGGGGTCGCGAACTTCTTCGACGTGGGCATCGTCGTCGCCCTCGGCTTCCTTCTCGCGCTGCTGTCCTACATGGGACTGGCCGAACTCGTGCAGCGCAGCGACGTCACCCTCGTCAAGAACCCCGGCACCCCGCGCATGGAGATCATCCGCCGCAAGGGCACCCGCATCGAACGCTATCGCGTCAGCGAACAGCAGCTCGGCGGCGAGGGCGTCAAGCTCGGCACCGCGTATCGGCTCAAGTCCGGCGAGGTGATCTACGTGCCCGAGTCCACCGAGGAGAGCGCCTCGTCCGCGCCGCGCTAGGCTCTGTTTGGAAACGAGCCCGTCGCGAGAGACTTGGCCGGCGCCGACTGGCGAGCAGCGAGGTTCGAAGACGCCGAAGCCGTACGGAAGAACGTCGAGGACGACTTCGGTTCTCGCAACGCCGCAAGTCGGTGATCCGCCGGGGATCGCAGCAGGGGGCGTTTCCCGACAGAGCCTAGGAGGCGGCCGCGGCCGGATCGGGGCCGAAGCGCGCGAGCAGGAAGTGGGTCAGCCCCGGCAGGTGGCGGGTGATCGCATACACCGCCGGGTAGATCACGCGCCGCCGCCGTCGCTCGATCCCCCGCCGCACCCGACGCGCGAGCCCCTCGGCTGTGCCCCACACCACGAGCCGCGTCGCCACCCCGCCGCCGAGCGCGCGCTGCGCCTGCGCCCCCATGTCGGTGTGGATCGGGCCCGGATACACCGTCAGCACGTGCACCCCCGAGCGCCGCAGCTCGCCGTACAGCGCCTCGCTCGCGC
>RFJN01000044.1 GCA_003694875.1 Planctomycetota bacterium
ACCGGCCGGTCTCGGGCTCGAGCCGCAGCAGCACGAGCGAGTCGGTCTCGAGAAACTGGTCCGCCATGGCGAGCGCCGCCTGCCAGCGGTCGGCGTCGGCCCGCGGCGGCACGAGGCGCCGGTCGGTGCGCTCGATCTCCCGGCCGAGCTGGCGCTCGCGACGCAGCGCCCCGGAGGCGCGTTCGAGCTGCAACGCCCCGTACAGTCCCAGCACGCCAGCATACCACGGCAGCGTCTCGAGCAGCGTGCCCCGCCGCACCGCCCCCACCGAGGCGGCGTACACTGCGAGCAGCACCCCGATCGACAGCAGGGCACCAGGCGCGGGGCCCGCCTGGCGCAACAGGATCGACAGAACGAGCAGGCCAAGCACCAGCCACACCGCTGCCGAAGCCGGCGGTTGCCAGTGCAGCAGCCGCCCGGACAGGGCGGCGTCGAGGCCCGCCGCCCAGAGTTCGGGCTCGCTCGACGGCACGTCGCGGGCGCCGAGCGCCGGATACAGCCGTGCGCAGCTCGGGTCGGTGGGACCCAGCACGACGGTGCGTCCTCGCAGCACGCCCGAGCCGTCGAGTTCGCCGTCGAGCAGCCGCGCTGCCGACACGGTCGGAACGCTTCCGGCCCGCTGCGGCGAGGACAGCGGCAGCCGGGCCACCGCCCCGGCGACACGCACCGGGAAGTGGCGGGTGCCGAAGCGAATCTCGGCCCGGCCGAACGGATCGTCCGGTGCCGCGAGTGCCGCGGTATCGGCCGCCCCGAACCGTCGGGCGAGCGCGGTGCCGAGCAGACTCGGCGACCAGCCCTCGGTGCGCAGCCGGACGGCCACGGGAAGCGAACGGACCCGACCCTCGACGGGGATCCACGACAGCCCCCGCTCGGTGCCGGGTCGGGCGGTCGGCTCGATCGGGTTGTCGGGGTCGAAGGGGCGGAAGCGGTAGCCGCGGGGGCGGACCGGCGGGCGGTGGCCGGTCGCGTCGAAGTCCCCGGGCGGCTCGAAGGTGCACACGATCTCGCGCGCACCCAGATCGGCGATCGCATCCAGCAGGCGGTGGGTGCGGGCGGCGGGCCACGGCCAGCGACCGAAACGGCCGGTGCTCGCCGTGTCGATCGCGACGAGAACGACCTCGCCGCTCGGATCGGAGCCACGCCACGTGGCGACAAGGTGGTCCCACAGCGAGCGCTGCCAGTGTTCGCCGATCGGGGCGAGGCGCAGCCCGATCGCGAGCAACGCGGCGGCGAGCGCCTGCAGCAGCCAGTTCCAGCGTCGCACCCGGGCCATGGCGTCGCGCTATCGCCACCGGAACGAACGCAGCACCTTGCGGAGATCGGCGCGTGCCGCCTTCCAGTGCCGCTTCGGGGACTCGACGAAGATCACGAGCCGCTCTCGGGTCTCCGGAACCGGACACTCGATCTGCACCGAGACCCAGCGCCGCTCCGGATCGTCCACCCCCGCCACCTCGTAGCGCACCCACGCGGCTGGCCGACCGTGCAGCGCGATCGGCGCCGCCTCGCGCAGGCGGACGCCGGGCCGCGCCGCGACCCGGTCCCGGACCTCCCGCACGAGCGCGGCGGGCGACGGTGGTTCACCACCCGCGGGTGTGGGCTCTGGCAGCAGGTGGAACGAGATCGTGATCTCGAGCCCCTGGTGGTACAGACGCGCCACCAGGCCGCGAAAGCTGTTCTCGATCCGCTCGGCGCTCCACTGGCCGGCGAGCGCGGCGCGCTGGCGTTCGATGTCCACGAACCGCCACTCGTCGTCCGGGCGCCGGAAGCGGAAGCGGGGGGCGACCGCATGCGTGTAGTCGGGCTCGTCTCGCAGGATCCCCTCGCCGTCGTCCGCGGCGGCGGGCACGGCAGCGAGAAGGCACAGCAGCGCGGCGGCGATCGCGAGCGGCGCGGTGGGCGGCGACGGGCAACGCACGGGCACGCTCTCCTGTGGGCTCTCCACGAACGAAGCTACGATGTCGCAACGCGCGGGCCGTCCGCGAACGCCTCCGCTCAACCGCCCGGTGTGCCGGCGGCCACGCTGCTGCTGCCGGCGATCGTGCGCACCGTCTGCCGCACCCGGCTGCGGCGCCGCAGCGCGACCGCAACCACGCCGAGCAGCAGGATCACGGCACCGGCGATTCCGATGGCGATCAGCCACGTGCGCTGCTGCTCGACATCCCCGCGTAGCGAGGCGACCGGTGCGAGCACCGCAGTCGCCCAGGCGAGGTGGCCGGGCAGGGTGAAGCGGGCGAGGGCGGCGGCGTAGCGTTGCCCGCGGTAGCGGAACTCGACCGAGCGCGGCTCTCCGGGTTCGAGGGAAGCGACGCCGCGCGGCAACTTTGCGAGCGCGGCGGCGAGCACCGGATCGCGCGGCGCCACCGGACCGTCGCCGGCGTCCGATCGCGCGGCGATCTGCCCCTTGTCGGTGATCAGGAACGAGCGGGCGCCCGCGATCGTGGTGATCTGGGCAAGAAAACGCGACAGCTCCGCGAGGGTGTAGTCGGCGGTGAACACCCCCTGCAGTCGCCCGTCACGGCGCCATGGCCCGACGTACGACATGCCCCACTCGGTCCCGCCGCCCTGGCTCGCCTCGACGTCCCACTCGTACGGATCGGTCCACAGCGGTTCGGTCGCGTCCTTCGCGACGAGCCACGACGCTTCGGTGCGCGGATCGTAGAAGTCGTCGCCGGTCTGCTGGTCGCGACCGATCTCGCGCGTCTTGCCGTCCTCGTCGATGACCTCCTCGACCTCCCAGCTCGTCTTGCCGTCGATCCACGAGTAGTTGGCGATGATCTGTCCGTTGCGGCGGGTGACGCCGGTGAAGCGGCCGTCCGGCTCGACGAACGTCAGCCAGTCGAGGTTGCGCACGCGGAAGCGGATCGCGAAGTCGCGCGCGAGATCGCGCCGCAGCTCGACCGGATAGCGGCTGCCGGTGGCCGGCGGGATGGGCAGCAGGCCCTGGCGTGCGAACAGCAGCACCTCCTGCAAGAGCGGCACCGCCGGCGCGAGCAGGGCGCGGGTCCGGTCGGCGGTGCGCTGCGCGACCTGCTCGGACAGATCCTGCCACAGCTGTTCGCTCTGCGCGCTCTGGTGCCGGATCCACGCCCCGCCCGCGGTGCCGAGCACGAGCAGCAGCGTGGCGATCGTGAGCAGTGCCGGGTGGCGCTGGACCTTGCGCAGCGCGCGCCCGAACACACCGAGCCGCCGGCTGCGCGGCGGCTCGCCGGCGAGCACGAGCGAGAGGTCCTCCGCCATCTCGAGACACGACTGGTAGCGATCGCGCGGCTCCTTCTCCATCGCCTTGGCGATCACGGTCTCGAGATCGCGGCTGCAGGAGACGAGCGAACGCACCGGCGTCGGGGCGCGGGTGAGAAGCTGCTGCAGCACGTCGCGGATCTCGCCCTCGAACGGCACCCGGCCCGTGATCAGGTGGTACAGCGTCGCTCCGAGCGCGTAGACGTCGGTGCGCGCGTCGATCTTGCCGACATCCGGCTGGAACTGCTCCGGCGGCATGTAGGCCGGGGTGCCCACGATCGAGCCCGCGTACATGGCCTCGCCGGTCACCACGTCCGCGGCGAGCCCGAAGTCGAGCACGTGCGGCTCGCCCTGCTCGCTCAGGATGATGTTGGCCGGCTTCATGTCGCGGTGGATCACGCCCTGCAGGTGCGCGTGGTGCAGTGCGAGCGCGACCTTGTAGCCGATCTCGAGCACCTGCGACTCGGGCAGCGGACCGTGGCTCTCGAGGTAGTCGTCGAGCGGAGTGCCCGGCACGAACTCCATGGCGATGTACGGCACGCCCCCCTCCATGCCGGCGTCGTACACCGTCACGATGTTGGGGTGCTTGCCGAGCTTGGCGACCGCCTGGCCCTCCTGCACGAGCCGCTGCCCGTTCGCGTCGTGCAGCACCTTCAGCGCACAGTAGCGCCTGAGGTCGGTCTGGTACGCGCGGTAGACCACGCCCATGCCGCCGCGGCCGAGTTCGCTCACGAGCAGGTACTTGCCGAACGGCGTGCCGCGCGGCGTGTCCGGCGCCTGGCTTCCGGGTCGCTGCTGCGAGCCGTAGGGCTGCTGGGAGGCGTACTGCTGCTGCGAGCCGTACGGCTGGGACGCGTATTGCTGTTGCTGTGATCCGTAGTGCTGCTGCGAGGCGTAGTGCTGTTGTGAGCCGTAGTGCTGCTGCGAGCCGTACGGCTGTTGTTGGGAAGCGTAGTGCTGTTGCGAACCGTACGCCTGTTGCTGCGAGGCGTAGTTCTGTTGGTAGCCGTAGGGTTGCTGCGAGGCGTAGGACGGGTGTTGCGGCGGCCCGTATGCCGCCGAATGCGGCGCAGCGCCGGGGGCGTGGCCCGGCGGGTTGGCGGGGTTGGGACCCGGGTAGGGCAACCGCTGCGTCCGGCCGTCGCGGTGCGGAGGGCCGGAGGCGTACGGTGTGGAATCTCCCTTGCTCATGGCCTCGATTCTATGTGTGGCTGCGCGAAGGCGCTAGGGAAACGGCCCGGGGACCGCGCGGGGCGAGATCCGGCGGCGGGACGTGCAGCGGCCCGAGACGCAGCGAGGGGCCGCGTCGGACGCGGCCCCTCGCCGGGAAACGACAGCGCTCTCGTTCGCGACCGGTGGCTCAGCCGTCCTGCTTCGGGGCGGCGGGGGCCGACTCGTGCTTGTCGTCGCCGCCGTTCGCCTTCGGCGCCGCGGGCTTGGCGCCGCCCTTGTTCGACTCGTCCTTGCCGATCGACTCCACGGCCGTGAGCGCCGCGTCGATCTTGTCCTTGTTCGAGCGGTACAGCGTCCGGTTGTCGGCGGGGTAGTTCTCGAAGCCCTCGAGCATGGACTTGAGCGTGGCGAGGTTCTTCTTCAGCTCCTCGCGCGACTCCGGCGGAATCTGCGGGTTGTCCGCCATGGTGCGCATGAACTCGTACTGCTGCTTGAGCATGATCAGGTCGAGGTTGCCCGACTCGAGTTCCTGCACGATCTTGAGCTTGATCACGACCGCGATGAACTCGCCGCTCGTGAGATCGACCGTCTTCCACACCTCGAGGCCGGCAAGCGCGGTGAAGGCGTCGGGCGCCTTGTCGATCGCCTTCCACTGCTCCTTGTGCTCCTTCGCCCAGGCGACGACCTTGCCGGAGCGGTCGAGGAACAGATCGATCTCCTCCTGGGTGATCGGCAGCGGGATGAGCTGCGGGTAGAGCTGCTCGACGCTGGTGCCGGGCTTCACGAATTCCGCGCCCTTGACGCGTTGCTCGGCCATCGCGGTGGCGGCGAGCGAGAGGGTGAGCCCGAGCGCGGCGGCGCCGAGCGCCAGACGAGTGGTTCGCATGCGACGGATTCCTTTCGACGGATTCGGCTGCGGCAGCCCCCGGAGGTCGCGAGCGCCGCGCGCCGGGGCTGCACACGCCCGCGCGGCGCCGCGCAGTGTATGCCCCGCCTCGCGTGCTGTCCACCCGGCGGGCGAGCGAGGCCGACGCGCCGCTGCACGCCAGGAGACCGCGAGGCGAGCAGGCCGTTGTGCCCCCGCCGCGTGGCGCTATCATGGTACGTTTTCGCCGCCGCCGAACGGCAACCCGTCGGCGAGAGAGGACCGAGGTGACGAGCGCGGACGCAACGCAGAGGCCGGAGGAGACGGGCGAGCGGCGCAAGCGCAAGCGCCGGCGCCACGCCCCGCGCCGCTCCTGGCGCGACATCACCTCGCTTGCGGGCTTTCTGTGGGCGTTCG
>RFJN01000376.1 GCA_003694875.1 Planctomycetota bacterium
CCGGGCTGCGCCGCCGCCGCGCGAACCGCCTCGCGCATGCGCTCGAGCGCCCAGGCGAGGTTGACCGCGGTGGGGCGCGCGGTGCTTAGCCGCGCGATCGCCGCCTCGGCCGCCCGTTGCGCCGCGCCCGCCTCGCCGCTCGCAGCCGGCTGCAGCCCCAGCACCACACCGTAGGCGGCCGCCACCCCGATCGCCGGCGCGCCGCGGACCGTCAGCGTGCGGATCGCGTCGAAGACGTCCTCGACGCGCGTGCACACACGCTCGCACGCCTGTGCGGGCAACTGCCGCTGATCGAGCAGCACGAGCCGTCCCGTCGCCGCCTCGCCCTCCCAGCGCAGCGAGCGCGGCAGCCGCTCGAGCAGCGCCTCCATCGGATCCGACACCGTGCGTCCCTCCCCTCAGCGCGCGCTGCGGTGCAGGTGGCAGAACGCGACCGCGAGCGCGTCGGCGGCGTCGGCGGGCTCGGGCACGCGCGCGAGCCCGAGCAGCCGCCGGACCATGTCCTGCACCTGCGACTTCGAGGCGCGCCCGCTGCCGGTCACCGCCTTCTTCACGAGCGCCGGCTGGTACTCGTAGACCGCCACCCCCGCCCGCGCGGCGGCGAGCATGGCGGCCGCCCGTCCGTGGCCGATCATGAGCGCGCTGCGCGGGTTCTTGTAGACGAACGCCTGCTCGATCGCCACCGCGTCTGGTCCGTAGCGTTCGATGAGCTGCTCGAGCGCGGCGAACACCCGCAGCAGCCGGTCCGCCATGCGGGTGTGGCGCGCGGTGCGGGCGCGGATCACGCCGAACGCCACCGGGTGCAGCCCCCCGCGCCGTCGCTCGACGATGCCGTAGCCCGCGGTGACGGTGCCGGGATCGACGCCGAGCACCCTCACCCGCCGGTCTCCGCCTCCGCGCCCTGCGCCTCCGGACGCTGCGTCTGCGAGCGTCGCGACTCGCCCTCTCCCCCCCGGCCGTCGCCGCTGCCGTCGCCGCCGCGTCCCGCCGCGCGCTTGCGGCGGCGTCGCCGCTCGGCCCGCTCGGTCCCGACGTACTGGTTGGGCCGCTCGCGCAACACGAGCCGCAGCGGGACCTCGGCGAAGGGGAAGTGCTCGCGCAGCCGGTTGATGAGGTAGCGCTGGTACCAGTCGCTGAGCAGTTCGGGCTTGTTGACGACGAGGGCGATCGTGGGCGGGGCGACGTCGATCTGCGCGGCGTAGTAGATCCGGGGCCGCACGTGCTTGAGCCCCGGGCGCGGCCGCTTCGCGCGCGGACGCACCTGCTCGACCGCCTGGCGGATCACGCGGTTGAGCTCGCCGGTGCCCACCCGCACCCGCGCCTGCCGGTACAGCTCGCGCGCGGTGCGCAGCACCTGCCCCACACCGCGGCCACGGATCGCCTGCGTGAACACCACCGGGCAGAAGTGCAGCCCCGGCAGTTTCTTCTGCATGTACTCGTCGAACGCCTCGGTCGTCATGCGCCCCTCGGCGAGATCCCACTTGTTGCCCACGATCACGCACGGCTTCGCGTGCCGCACGATCATGTCCGCGAGCGCCTTGTCGACCTGCGAGACGTCCTTCGTCACGTCGAGCACGAGCAGCACCACGTCCGCCCGCCGGATCGCCTGTTCGGTGCGCACGTGGCTGAAGAACTCGACCGCGTCCTCGACCGACTTCTTCTTGCGCATGCCGGCGGTGTCGATCGCCACGAACACCTCGCCGTCGCGCTCGAAGCGGCAGTCGACCGCGTCGCGCGTGGTACCGGGGATGTCGGAGACGATCATGCGCGGCTCGCGGCACAGCGCGTTGACGAAGGTGCTCTTGCCCGCGTTGCGCTTGCCCACGATCGCGATCTTCATGACCGGCGGCTCGGCCGCCTGCGCCTCGGCGAGCGCCTCGTCCGAGGGCAGCAGCGGCAGCAGCGCCTCCGCGAGCGCCTCGCGGCCGTGGCCCTGGCGCGCGCACACGAGCACCGGCTCGCCGAGACCGAGCTGGCGGAACTCGTGCGCGAGCGGCTCCTGCTTCTCGCTGTCGACCTTGTTGGCGACGAGCACGATCGGCTTGCCGAGCTTGCGCAGCCGCACCGCGATCTCGCGGTCGAACGGCGTCAGGCCCGCGCGCACGTCCACCACGAACAGCAGCGCGTCCGCGCACGCCATGGCCGTCTCGATCTGGCGCTCGACCTCGTCGGCGAGCTTCTGGTCGTCCACGATCCCGATCCCGCCGGTATCGATCAGCTCGACGGTGCGCGCACCGATCTGCACCTCGGTGGCGACGCGATCGCGCGTCACGCCGGCGGTCGGCTCGACGATCGCGATCCGCCGGCGGCTGAGCGCATTGAAGAGCGTGGACTTGCCGACGTTGGGTCGGCCCACGATGGCGACGACGGGTCGTTTCATGATCGCGCCATTGTACCGCGGCCACACGCGCATGCGAGGGTGCGCGGCCGGGCCGCCGCGCAGTTCAGCCCGAGGCCGCCGCGGCCGGCTGCTCGCGCAGCCACGCGACGTAGCGCTCGATCCCGCGCTCGATCGGGGTGCTCGGCCGGTAGCCGAGCCGCTCGCGCGCACGCTGCACATCCGCGAACGTGCGCGAGACGTCGCCGGGCTGCGCGTCGGTGAACCGCAGCTTCGCCTCGCAGCCGAGCGCGCGCTCGAGCAGCCGCACGAGTTCGAGCACCGAGGTGGTGTGCTGCTCGCCGAGGTTGTAGATCTCGTAGCCCTCGAGCCGCTGCATGGCGCGCACCACCCCGTCGATGATGTCGTCGATGTAGGTGAAGTCGCGCTCGGCGCTGCCGTCGCCGTAGATCTCGATCGTCTCGCCGGCAAGCATGCGGGCGGCGAACTTGGCGATCGCGAGATCGGGCCGCTGCCGCGGGCCGTAGACGGTGAAGAAGCGCAGGCAGTTCGCCGCGATCCCGTGCAGGTGGTGCCAGGTGGCGATCATGAGCTCGCACGCGCGCTTGGTCGCGGCGTACGGCGAGATCGGTCGTTCGACCGGATCGGTCTCGCGAAACGGCACCGTCTCCCGCTCGCCGTACACGCTCGAGGAGGAGGCGAACACGAGTTCGCGACAGCCCGCCTCGCGCATGGCCTCGAGGATCGTCAGCGTTCCGTGCACGTTGACCGACGCGTACGCGAGCGGCTCGGCGATCGAGGGCCGCACCCCCGCGCGCGCGGCGAGGTGCACCACCTGCGTGAAGGGGGTGTCTGCGAACAGCGCCCGCAGCGTCTCGAGATCGCGGATGTCCCCCTCGACGAGGCGAAAGCGCGGGTGCTGCTGCAGCGCCGCCACGTTGCGGCGCTTGATCGCGGGATCGTAGAACGGATCGAAGTTGTCGATCCCCGTCACGTGACAGCCCTCGGCCACGAGCCGCTCGCACAGGTGCGAGCCGATGAAGCCCGCGGCCCCGGTCACGAGCACCCGGGCGCCGTCGAACGCCTCCATGGTTCCCTTCCTCCGAGATCGGCGGGGCCCAACGGTACGCCATCGCCGGTGGCGACGCAACCGTGTGCCCGCCAGCCGTCCGGCTCCGTCACCGAGCGGGCCCCGATCGCCACCACGCGACGAGCAGCGCGAGCGCTGCGAGCGCAGCCGCCACCGGCGTGAGATCGCGCGGGGCGCGCTCGCGCGCGGCCGCACGCACCTCGGCAAGCAGCGCCCGTGCGCGCGCGATCGGTGCGACGCTCGCCGTGCCCGAGACCGCCTGCGCGCTCTCGACCGGCGCCACGGCCGCCTCGCGGTAGCGCACCGGGTCGCCAAGCCGGCGGCCGAGCAGCGCCTCGACGAGTTCGGCGAGCAGCACCGGCAGCGAGGGGTGCCGCGCCCAGCGCGCGGCGAGTTCCGGCGCCCCGAGCGGCAGCCCGATCCACGCGACCGGCGCCGTCCCCCGCCCGTCGATCCAGCCCACGACCGGACGCCCCCGGTCGTCGATCACGAGCGCCCGCAGCCCCGGCGGCGGTGCGGCGGGCGCGTGTCGAAACCGCAGTCCCCGCAGCGAGGTGTGCTGCAGGATCGGGTTGGGCGTCACCCACAAGCGCTCGACCGGCGGCCCGGCGCCGGGCCGCTCGCACAGCCACAGCTGCGGACGGTCGGGCGGCGCGCCGCGGGGGCCGTCACCGATCCGCACCTCGA
>RFJN01000377.1 GCA_003694875.1 Planctomycetota bacterium
GATTACGTCTTGCGAGTTGCGACAGGATAGCCGCCGGTGCGCCGGTACGCAAGATGCGACCGCCGTTCGGAGCGCGCGCCGCGTCGGGGTGTGGGGGGCCCGTGCACGGTGCGGCGCCGGGTGGCCGGCGCCGGGCGAGCGCCGGCGTGCGGACGCGGTGCGAAGCCGCATGCGTGGGCGTTGCGCGCGGCCGCTCGCACCACTACGCTCGACGCGACGCTCCGCAGACGGAGGACGCATGCGTTGACGCGACAGCCGCCATCGCCACCCGGTTCCGAACACGCCTGGCTGCTGCGCGCGGTCGAACTCGCCGCACGCGGGCTCGGCCGCGTCGAGCCCAACCCGCCCGTGGGGGCGGTGTGCGTGCGCGAGGGCCGTGTGGTGGGCGAGGGCTGGCACGAGCGGTTCGGCGGTCCGCACGCCGAGCGGCGTGCGCTCGAGGCGGCGGGGGGCGCGGCGCGGGGGGCGACGCTGTACGTCACGCTCGAGCCGTGCGCGCACCACGGCAAGACCCCGCCGTGCACCGACGCGATCCTCGCCGCCGGCTGTCGCCGCGTGGTCTACGCGTGCGCCGATCCGAACCCGGAGGCGGCCGGGGGGGCGCGCCGGCTCGAGGCGGCCGGCGTCGAGGTCGCGCACCGGCCGCTTCCCGAGGCCGAGCGGTTGCTCGCGCCGTTTCTCGTCCGTGTGCGCGAGGGGCGGCCGTGGGTGATCGCGAAGTGGGCCATGAGCCTCGATGGCCGGATCGCGACGCGCACGGGGCACGCACGCTGGATCAGCGGCGAACTCTCGCGGCAGCGGGTGCACGAGCGTCGCGCGCAGGTGGACGCGGTGCTCGTGGGGATCGGGACAGCACTCGCCGACGACCCGCTGCTCACGGTGCGTCTGCCCGCGGGCCACCGGGTCGCCGGGGCGACGGGCAGGCCGCCGCTGCGGGTGGTGGTGGACACGCGGGCGCGGCTGCCCCTCACGAGTCGCCTCGTGGCGAGCGCGCGCGAGGCGCCGGTGCTCGTGGCCGTGGGCCGGCAGGCGCCCGCGCCGGCGCGGGCGGCCCTCCAGGCCGCGGGCTGCGAGGTGCTCGAAGTGGGGGGGGGACGACGGGCGGGTCGATCTCGGTGCGCTGCTGCGGGCGCTCGCGCGTCGGGGCGAGGGCGCCGAGCCCGCGCGTCGCGACGATCCGCGCACCCCGTGGCCCGCCACGCGCGTGCTGGTGGAGGGGGGCGCGGCGATCCACGGCTCGCTGTTCGACGAGAGGCTCGTCGACGAGCTCGAGGTCTTCGTGGCGCCGAAGGTGGTGGGCGGCCGCGACGCCCCGGCGCCGGTGGGCGGGCGTGGGGTGGCGCGCATGGACGAGGCGCTGCGGCTCGGGGCGCTCGAGATCGAGCGGCTCGGCGAGGACCTCTGGCTGCGCGCACGGCGCGTGCGGCAGGGGGGGGCCGGGCGGGGCTTCGGTTGATTGTGCGCCGACTGCGCGTCCGATCCCTTGCCTTGCTCGAAGACCAAGATCGGCCCGTTCCCTTTGCAGGAACCGCTGCGTCAAAAGCGCCTCGGACGGCGCGGTCAAGCGCCAGAGATCACTCGACCAGCTCGGGGGGCGGCCGGTCGTCGTGACGGCGACGACGGTTCGGTTGTCTGTAGGCTCAAGAGACGAGGCGTCGTAGCAACGGCAGCAGCAGGGCCGTTACGGCCAGCCAGGCGGTGTCGGACTCCGGCACGGAGATCGACCCTTGTCCCTGGCCGGTAACCTGGATGTCGTCAATCAGTCCGGTGAAGCTGGTGCCGAGGTTGAGACTGGAAACGGGAGCACCGACCCGCAGCCAAGGCGTTCCCGCCGCGATCCCACCCGTTCCGCTGAATTGGACGTTGTCGACCCAGAAAGTAAACTGGAACGGCTTGATGATGGCCTCGTGCCACTGGCCGTCGCGGTAGTCCTTGCCCCCATTGGCCACGGCCGGCGTCACGATGGTGTTGAAGCCATAGCCCGTTGCGGTGCTCAGTCCGAACCGTCCGCCGTAGATCAGACGCGCTCCAAAGCCTACGGGATAGCCACCGACTCCGCCGGCGAAGTTGTTCAGAAAGAAACCGTCGGCGGTCGCCTTGAAAAAGAACGACACCGTGAGCGTCGGGTCGTTGGTGCCGAGGTAGTTGCCGCCGACCGCCTGCGGATAGCTGTTAGCGGTGGGCGCGAACTGGAGGCTCTGACTCCCCGGGACCCCTGCGCCATCCTCGTTCGCGAACGAGATCGTCCCGGCAGGGCCGCTGGGAGTGAGCGTGTTCCCGTTGCCGCTACTGTCGTTGTAGTTGCCCTCGAAGTAGTACTTGGCCAGCGTCGCGGCTTGCACGGGGCGGAGACAGAAGAGGGGGGCTGCGAGGGCTGCGAGGAACACGACGGTGCGCATGAGCCAAGCTCCTCCACAATCTGAGCGGTGCCTTGTGGACGCGCCATGCACAGCGGCGGCTTCGCCGGAAGCATAGCGCGGTGTTCTGCTGCGTGTCAAGTCAATGCTCCATCGTTCGGGGGGACACGTTCGAGGACAACGTTCGCGGTGGCACGACGCGGGCTCGACCGCGTGGCACGGGCCGATCGGCACGGGAACCGTCTTGGGTGTTCGCCGTCTTGCGTGGAGCAGACCTTGCGGATAGAGCGGTGCGAAGCGTCCGCGCGTCGCACGGTACGACGCGCGAGGTCGGCAACCACAGGCAAGGAGGGGGAGCATGAACGTGACCGTTGCGAGGAGACGTGTCGGTCGAGGCAGCCACGGGATCCTGTCGCGCCCGGTCCGCTGGCTCGGGCTCGGAGCGTGTGCGGTGGCGCTGCTCGCCTGCGGCGGCGGCGGGGGCGGCGGAGGTGGCGGCGTGTCGTCGGCCACGATCGCGCGCTTCACGGCGGCGCTTGCCAATGCGAGCACCGATCCGAACGCACCGGGGCTCGGGCTCAGCAACGCGCAGGAACTCACCGAGGTGCTGACCGCCCTGCGCGATCTGCCCACCGTCGAGGTGCAGATCGACAACCAGCAGCCCGAACTGTGGTGGATCTGCATCTGGGAGGTCGATGACCAGGTCAGGGGCGAGCGGTACACGGTCGGGGCCGCGATCTCGACCGATCCGGCCGATCCCGATTACCTCGTCTGGATGACGCCGAAGATCGGGCCGCAGCAGACCGAACTCGACGCGGCGCCGAGCACCACGACCGGGACCGCGGGACTCGTGCTCAACGAGACGACGCCGTTTCTCGGGGTGAGCCCCGACGCGGCGGGGGACACGTACAAGAACGACGGCAGCACCCTCACGGGGCAGATCGTCTACACCTCGCCGTGTCTCGGCACCGCGCCTGCGCAGTACCACTACACCGCCGAAAAGGTCGAGATCGACTTCGCGCTGCTGTCGAACTTCGAGGGGCCCGGCACGCCGCCGGTGACCCGCACGGGCAAGATTCCGCCCGGGGCGCTCGCGACCACCACGGGGCCGGTGCCGTCGCTGCGGATCACCTACACCGCCGGCTGTCCCTGATTCCGGCGCCGCGGGGGCGCGGCGTGACCCGTCCACCGCGCACGGAGCAGCGTCCGCGCCCCGCGCCCACCGCGACCGTCGCTCCGAGAGCCGTGCGGCGTTCAGTGTGTTTGTCATCGGCACTCGCCAGGCCCTCGCGCGCGGCGCCGATGGGAGACGGCCCGCCGGGTCATCCCCGGCGGGCCGTCTGCAACTTCTGCGCGGTGTGAGATGCTGGGCCGCAGCGCGGCGTCAGCGTCCGCGTGGTGTCACTGCTCGCCGCCGCGCTCGATGTTGCGCATGCTGAGGCCGATCTTGCGCTCGGTGGGATCGATCTTGATGATCCGCACGTCGACCTTCTGGCCGATCTGCAGCACGTCGGCGGGGTTGTCGATCTTGTCGTCCGAGATCTCGGAGACGTGCAGAAGCCCCTCGAGGTTGTCCTCGAGTTGCACGAACACGCCGAAGTTGGTGATCTTCGTCACCGTGCCCGAGGTGATGGTGCCCGGACCGTACTTGGCCGGGATCTCGGTGTCCCACGGATCCTCCTCGAGCTGCTTCATGCCGAGCGCGATCCGCTTCTTGTCCTGATCGACGCTCAGCACCATGCACCGCACCGTGTCGCCCTTCTTGACGATGTCGGACGGGTGCATGACCTTGCGGGTCCAGGACATGTCCGAGACGTGCAGCAGCCCGTCGATCCCCTCCTCGAGCTCGACGAAGGCGCCGTAGTTGGTGAGGTTGCGCACCTTGCCCTCGATGATGGTCCCCACCGGGTACTTCTGCTCCACCTCGTCCCAGGGGTTCATCTGGACCTGCTTGAGGCCGAGCGAGATCTCCTGCTTCTGCTTGTTGATGTCGAGGACCATCACCTCGATCTCGTCGCCCTGGCTCAGCACCTCGCTCGGGTGGTTGATCCGGCGCGTCCACGACATCTCCGAGACGTGCACGAGCCCCTCGACCCCCTCCTCGAGCTTGACGAACGCGCCGTAGCTCAGCACGTTCACCACCGTGCCCTTGACGCGCGAGCCGATCGGGTAGCGGTTCTCGATGTCCTCCCACGGCGAGGACTGCTTCTGCTTGAGACCGAGCGAGACGCGCTCCTGCACCGGGTCCACCTTGATGACGACCACCTCGACCTCGTCGTCGATCGACAGCATGTCCGAGGGGTGGTTGATCCGGCCCCAGGACATGTCGGTGATGTGCAGCAGCCCGTCGAGGCCGCCGAGGTCGATGAAGGCGCCGAAGTCGGCGATGTTCTTGACCACGCCCTTGACCCAGTCGCCCTCCTTGAGGCGTGCGAGCAGGTCCTTCTTCTGCTCCTCGCGCCGCGCCTCGATCAGCCGGCGACGCGAGACCACGATGTTCATGCGGTCCTCGTCGATCTTGATGATCTTGCACATCAGGTTCTGCCCGATGTACTCGCCGACATCCGGGATGCGGCGGATCGAGATCTGCGAGGCCGGCAGGAAGACGGGCACGCCGATGTCGACGAGCAGCCCGCCCTTGATCTTGCGCATGACGCGGCCCTGCACCGTGTCGCCCTTGCCGTAGGTGCTGATCACCCGCTCCCAGCCGCGGATGCGCTCGGCCTTGCGCTTGGACAGCACGACAAGGCCTTCCTCGTCCTCGACCTTCTCGAGCAGCACCTCGACGGGATCGCCCACCTTGACCTGTGCCGGGTTCGGCCACTGGTCGAGCGGGATCACGCCCTCGCTCTTGTAGCCGATGTCGATCACCGCGTCGGTGCCGACGATGTCGAGCACCCGACCGTTGATGATCTGGTTCGGCTCGAAGTGCTTGACCGACTCCTCGTACAGCTGTGCGATCTGCTCGTCGTCGGCGTCGCCGATCGCCTGCGACAGCGCGAGTTCGACTTCCTCGGGGCTCGGGGCGAGCTTCTTGATCAGTTCGTTGGTTGCCATGGGGTTCGGGTTCGTTCCCAACAGACGATGTGCGGTTGCATACCGTGGTTGTCCGTACCGGTTGCAAGCCCGGGAGACCACCTCCCCGGCCCACCGGAAGCAAGGCATTTTAGGGCGAGCGCCCGTTTGCGCAAGGGGCTCTCTGTGCCGCGGTGTGCTCTCAGTCGAGCCGCCGCTCGCGCCGGCCGCGTTCGTCCTCGAGCCGCTCGCGGCCGTCGCGGTACTCCGCCTCCCGGCCGCGTTCGACGTGGTCCTCGGCGTAGCCCGGCGAGCCGGGCCGCTTCTGCAGCTCGCGCTCGGTCAGATCGCGCTCGTGCTTGCGGACCGCGAGCTCATCGCGGGTGGCGATCGTGGCGTTGCCGTCGGTCGGCTGCGCCTCGCGCACCCCGGCGAGCACCTGCTCGGCGTGCGGCTGCTCCTCGAGCCGCGCGAGCGCCTCGCTCTGGATCGCGGCAAGCCGCCCGAGCCGCTCGTCGAGCGGCGAGGGGGCGACCGCCGCCTGCAGCCCGGCGGCGAGCGCGCCCGCCACCGCGGCGGTGGGGTCGGGACCTTGCGTGTCGTCGGGCGTCGCCGGCTCGGCGGGCGGGGGCGGGCTCGCGCCGGCCGCGCTCGCCGCACCGAGCGCGGCGGCGGCCGCGTCCTCGGCGTCGCGCCGCTCGAGCTCCTCCTGCATGCGCTGCCACATACGCGCCCGCGCCATGGGGCTCGATCCCGCCGCCTCGATCGGGTCGAGTTCATCGCGTCGCTGCATCACCGCTCCTCCACCGGTTCGGCGCTCGCCACCGGGCGCCGGCCGCCTGTGGCCCCGCGCTCGCGCGCCGCCTGCACGATCGTGTCCACCACCTCGTCGATCGTCATGTTCGTGGTGTCGATCACGAGCGCGTCGGGCGCGATCCGCAGCGGCGCCACCGCGCGCTCGCGATCCTGGCGGTCGCGCTCCTCGATCGCGCGCAGCACCTGTTCGTAGGGCTCCGGGCGGCCGCGGCGAGCGAGTTCCCGGGCGCGTCGCCGCGCGCGCTCCTCGGCGCTCGCCTCGAGGTAGACCTTGAGGTCGGCGTGGGGAAAGATCACCGTCGTCGTGTCGCGACCGTCCGCGACCGCGTCTCTCGCCACGGCCGCGATCCGGCGCACCCGCTCGGTCACCTGCGCACGCACCGGGGCGACGGCGGCGAGCCGGGAGACCGCGCGCGTCACCTCGGGGCTGCGGATCCGATCGGTCACGTCGCAGCCGTCGAGCCGCACCCGCAGCTCGCCCGTCTCGGTCGGCTCGAGTTCGAGACGAACCTCGCGGGCGAGCGCGGCGAGCCGCGCCGGGTCGTCGAGGGGCAGGCCGCGTTCGAGCGCCGCGAGGGTGAGCGCGCGGTAGATCGCGCCGGAGTCGATGTGCAGCGCGCCGAGCCGGCGCGCGACCTCGCGCGCGACCGTCGATTTTCCGCTGCCCGAGGGGCCGTCCATGGCGATGATCATCGCCGTGCAGCATACCCCTGCCGCCGGTGCGCGGGCAAGGGAGAGGCGGTCGGCGTCGGGCCGTGCGGCGGGTGCGAGGGGCTCGCCGCGGCGGCTCGTGCCGGGGTGCGTCCGCGAGCACGGGCAGACGCCGGGCGCTGTCCAGCGCCCGCCCGTGGACACCCACCGCCGTTGCGCTACCCTTTCGGCGTCGTGCCGCCTCGCCTGGCCCTGGGCCCGGGAGTCTCGCCATGTCGCCCTGTCGCCCGCTGTTCCTCTCCGGCTGGCTGTTCGCGCTGCTCGGGGTGGCGCCGTGGGTGCTGCTGCCGTTCGGTCGTGCGCCGGTCAGTCCCCACCTCGTGCACCCCGATCTCATGGTGGGGGGCTTCCTGTGGAGCTTTGCCGCGGGCTTCCTCATGACCGCGCTGCCCCGGTATCTCGGGAGCTTCGTCGCCCGCTGGTGGGAGGTGGCGGGGGCGGTCGCGCTCTCGGTTGCGAAGCTGCTCACCGCGTTCGGGGCCGACCGCGGCCTGTGGCACGCGTTGTGGCTCGCCGAACTCGTGTGGGTCGCCCTCTTCGGGCTGCGGCGGGTGCGCGCCCGGCGGGTGTGGCCGCCGCCGGTGTTCTCGTTCGTGGCGCTCGGGCTCGGGCTCGGGGTGGCGGGCGTGGGCGCGCTGCTCGCCTTCGATCTCGGTCACGCCGGGCCGCGCGTGGCGGTGCTCGGGCGTACCTTTGCCTACTACGGCATGATGCCCGCCTTCGTCCTTGGCGTGGGCAGCGGGCTGCTCACCGCCATGTTCGGCTGGAAGCAGGCGAGCCTGATCAAGCTCGGCAAGCCCGGCGAGGCGCACCTGCCCTGGAGCGCGCGCGCGTGGCGCGAGCCGGGGGCGCTGCTCGTGCTCTTCACGCTCGGGCTCGTGTGCGAGCCGCTCGGCGGGGCCACCGTCGGGCGCGCGCTGCGGGCTGTCTGCATCACGTGGGTCGCGGTGCGCGCGTGGCGGATCTACCGCCCGGCGCGCTCGCCCGGCCGCGTCGTGCGCTGGGCGTGGGTCTCGGGACTGTGGATGGCGGCGGGGGCGTGGCTGCACGTTGCGGGCTATCCCCGGGCGGTCGACGCGGCACACGCGCTGTTCATCCTCGGGCTCGGGCTCATGGCGCTCATGGTCGCCTCCCGCGTGGTGCTCGTGCACGGTGGCCGCGGGGTCGCGGCCGAGACGCGCTGGCGATCGATCAGCGCCACCGGCTGGCTCGTCTCGCTGGCCGCGCTCGGTCGCGTGTTCGCGGCCTGGACCGGTCCCGCCTACCTGCGCCACCTCGCCTATGCGGGCATGCTGTGGGGGCTCGCGCTGCTCGTGTGGGGGGCGGCGTTCGTGCCGGAGTTGCTGCGGCCGCGGCGCCGCGGCCGGACCGCTGCCGCGCCGCCGCGTTGACGAACGCCGCCCGGTGCGTAGAATCCGGGCTTCCCTCCGCCACGGAGCTGGCGCAACGCACGAGGAGAGATGCCATGGGCAAGGGCCGCAAGCCCAACAAGGGGCTGCTCAAGCGGATTCGCGTGAGCAAGAAGGGCAAGGTGAAGATCCGGCGCGCCGGACTCGGTCACCTGTGCTCGCACAAGTCGAGCAAGCGCAAGCGCAAGCTGCGCCGGATCGCGGTGCTGCATCCGTGCAACAGCGACCGCGTCCGCTTCATGCTGGGGCAGAAGTAGCGCCGGGCTGGCGCGCGAGCAACCGTACCTGGCGGGCCGATCCGCCCCCGCGGGCGGGGAACCAGGTCCCGGGTCCCGAAAACGGAGGAAGCAGGTAGATGCGAGCAACGAACGGTGTGGCGCGGCGTCGCCGGCGCAAGCGCATTCTCAAGCGGGTCAAGGGCTTCCACGGTCGTCGCAAGAACCTGCTGCGGACCGCGATCCAGTCGGCCGAGCGCGCCGACCAGCACGCCTACATCGGGCGCAAGCGCCGCAAGCGCGACATGCGCCGGCTGTGGATCACGCGCATCAGCGCCGCGGCGCGCGGTCTCGGCATGCGCTACGCCACCCTGATCCACGGCCTCGGCAAGGCCGGGATCGAACTCGATCGCAAGACGCTCTCGCAGCTCGCGATCGAGGATCCGGCCGCGTTCAAGGCGGTGGTGGACCAGGCGCGCGCCGCCCTCACGGCCGAGGCCTGAGAGAGCGCCGCCCGGCGCACGGGCGGCGCCGAGGATCGAGCGCGGCAGGCGCGGGGCGCGGGGTGGTGTCGGCGGGGCCTCCGGGAGCCGCGGACGCCGCTGCGCTCCGCGCCGTCTGCATCGCAACGGCGGAGGGCAGGGCAGTGGCCGGTACCGATCTGCAGGCGATCGAGACCGAGGCGTGCGCACGCATCGAGGCGGCCGAGGACGAGGCGGCGCTCGAGAAGCTGCGCATCGCCTATCTCGGCCGCAAGGGCGAGATCAAGCGTCTCATGGCGCGCATTCGCTCGCTCGATCCCTCCGAACGCGCCGCCTACGGTCAGGGCGTCAACGCCCTCAAGCGGGCGGTCGAGCAGGCGATCGCCGCGCGGCGGCAGGCGCTGCAGCGCGAGGCGCAGGCGCGTCGCGCCGCGGGCTTCTTCGACGTCACGCTGCCCGGTCGCCCTCCCGCGATCGGCTCGCTGCACCCGCTCACCCAGCTCACCGAGCAACTGCTCGAGGTCTTTGGCCGGCTCGGGTTCGAGCGCGCGCGGGGACCCGAGGTCGAGCAGCCGTGGTTCAACTTCGACGCGCTCAACATCCCGGCCGAGCACCCCGCGCGCGATCCGGCCGAGAACTTCTTCCTCGAGACGCCGGACGGCGCCGAGCCGCTGCTGCTGCGCTCGCAGACCTCCACCGTGCAGATCCGGGTGATGAAGGACCGCAAGCCGCCGCTGCGCATCGTCGCGCCCGGGCGCGTGTTCCGGCCCGATACCGTCGACGCCACCCACCACTTCCAGTTCCACCAGATCGAGGGGCTCGCGGTCGAGCAGGGGCTGAGCTTCGTCGACCTCAAGAGCGTGCTGCTGCTGTTCGCCCGCGCGCTGTTCGGCCCCGAGCAGCGGGTGCGGCTGCGCCCGAGCTTCTTCCCCTTCACCGAACCGTCGGCCGAGCTCGACTTCCTGTGCTGGCGGTGTCACGGCACGGGCTGCGCCCTGTGCAAGCAGACCGGCTGGATCGAGCTCGGCGGCTGCGGCATGGTCGATCCCAACGTGCTCGAGGCGGTGGGCATCGACGCCGAGCGCTACACCGGCTACGCGTTCGGCATGGGGATCGAGCGACTCGCCATGCTGCGCTACGGGATCGGCGACCTTCGCCTGTTCACCGAGAACGACGTGCGCTTTCTCGAACAACTCGGCTGAGCCCCCTCGCGGACCGGCGGCAGGAGAGCAAGCATGCGGATCTCGCACCAGTGGCTGCGCGACTACGTCGAGCACACCCTGTCCCCCGAACAGCTCGCCGAGCTGCTCACCCGCCAGGCGGTTCCCGTCGAGGCGATCGAGCCGCGCGAGGACGGGGACGCGTGCCTCGAGCTCGAGGTGACCTTCAACCGCCACGACCTGCTGTGCCACATCGGCGTCGCGCACGAGGTGGCCGCCGGCGAGCGGCTGCGGGTGCGCGTTCCCGAGCCGAGCCTGCCCGAGGGGCGCGAGCCGGTCACCGCGTACACCGACGTGCAGCTCGAGGCGCCGCGGCACTGCCCGCTCTACACCGCGCGGGTGATCCGCGGGGTGCGTGTGGGGCCGTCTCCGGACTGGCTCGTGCGGCGGCTCGAGGCGGTGGGGCTGCGGCCGATCAACAACGTCGTCGACGTCACCAACTTCGTCATGTTCGAGTGCGGCCAGCCGCTGCACGCCTTCGACCTGCAGCGGCTCGCCGAGGGGCGGATCGTGGTGCGCACCGCGCGCGAGGGCGAGTCGATCGAGCTGCTCGACGGCAGCGCGCGAACGCTCGATTCCGACACGCTCGTGATCGCCGACGCGGCGCGACCGGTGGCGCTCGCCGGTGTCATGGGGGGGGCGAACTCGGAGATCGTCGACACGACCCGCGACGTGCTGCTCGAGTCGGCCTACTTCGACCCCGTGGCGATCCGCCGCGCGGTGCGGCGCTACCGGATCTCCACCGACAGCTCGTACCGCTTCGAGCGCGGGGTCGATCCGGCGCGCGTCGCCTGGGCGAGCGCGCGCGCGGCGGCGCTGATCGCCGAGATCGCAGGCGGCACGATCGCCGCCGGCCTGCTGCGGCGCGAGGGCGATCCGGCGCACATGCCCGCCCCGCGCGAGATCCGGCTGCGGCTCGCCCGGCTGCGGCTGCTCGCCGGGGTCGAGATCTCGCGCAAGGAGGCGGCGCGGATCCTGCACGCGCTCGGGCTCGAGGTGATCGAGCAGCCCGAGGCGCTGACGGTGCGGGTGCCGACCGCGCGGCACGAGCTCACGCGCGAGGTCGATCTGATCGAGGAGGTGCTGCGCGTCTGGGGCTACGACCGCGTGCCGGTGCGCGAGACGGTGGCGGTGCGGGCGGTGCGGCCCGATCCGCGCCGCGAGGCGCTTGCGCGGTTGCGCATGGTGCTCGTGGGGGCGGGGCTGCGCGAGGTGCAGACGCTCTCGTTCGTGCCCGCCGACGACGTCCACGACCCGCCGCTGTTCACGAAGGCGCCGGCGCTGCGGGTGCGCAACCCGGTGCGCGCCGACACCCCGGCGCTGCGGCGCTCGCTCTTCGGCGGGCTGTGCGAGGTCAAGCGCGGCAACCTCGATCGCGGCAACCGCACGCTGCGGCTGTTCGAGACCGGCACCGTGTACCTGCCGCAGGACGACGGCCGGCCCGAGGAGCGCGAGCAGCTCGGGCTGCTTCTGGACGGCGACTTCTACGAGCTGAAGGGGGTGCTCGAGGCGGTCGGGCGCGCGCTGCGTCTTCCCTCGCTCGCCTGCGTTCCGGTGCGCGGGGAGCTGCCCGGATTCGATCCGCTCGAGCGCGCGGCGGTGCAGCTCGACGGTGCGCCGATCGGCTGGATCGGACGGCTCGGTCGCGCGGCCGCCGAGCGCTTCGATCTGCCCGAGCCGCTGCCGGTGCTCGCCCTGCTCGATCTCGAGACGCTGCTCGAGGCGGCCGATCTGCGCCGCAGCTACAGCCCTCCTCCGCCCTATCCCGCGGTCACGCGCGACGTGGCGGCGGTGGTGGACGAGCGCGTGTACGTGGGCGAGCTGATCGAGGCGGCACGCCGTTCGGGCGCGGACGCGCTCGAGGCGGTGGAGCTGCTGAGCGTGTTCGAGGGCGACGGCAAGGCGGTCGAGCGCGGGCGCAAGAGCGTGGCGCTGCGGCTCGTGTTCCGCAGCCCCGAGCGCACGTTGCGCGGCGAGGAGGCGGACGCCGGTCGCGAGGCGGTCAAGGCCGCGCTGCGCGAGCGTTTCGGTGCGACGTTCCGGGAGTGAGGCCGGGGCAGGCCGTGCCGATGGCGGGCGCCGTCACGTCTCCGGCCAGCGGAAGCCGGCGGCGAGGCGGGGTGGAGGCAGAGGACTCGAGGGCAGGCCCGGTGCTGGCTCGGGGCGGTTGTAGCCTACCGGCGCGAGGTCGTTGGGCGCGTCCGGGTGGTAGAGCGCGGCGAGAAGCTGGCTTTGGCCGCGGCCCACGTCCAGCTCGAACTGGCCGCCGCCGTAGCACCGCACCCCGCGCGCCTCGCACCACGCGTACGTCTCGAGCAGCGAGGAGAGCGAGCCGAACCGCGAGGGCTTGATGTTGATGCAGCGCGGGGTGTGCTCGAGCGCCTCGAGGTCGGCCACGCCATGGATCGGTGCGTCCCACGTGACGCGATCCCAGTGTCCCGCGAGCACGGCGCGCGTCTCGGGCGTGAGCGCGGGATCCTCGAGCCACGCGTCGGGAAAGGCTTCGATCACGCGGGCGTAGAGATCCGGATCGGCGGGTTGGTCGACCGGCGTGCCTCGGTAGTGCCCCTTGAAGTCGAGGATGCGCACCGCGCCGGTGGCGGCCACGCGGGCGATCAACTCGTCGGTCCACGCGCTCGTGGGATCGAGCTTGAACGTGAGGTCGGGATAGCGTTCGAGACGTCGTCGCAGCGGCTCGAAGGAGGGCGGGTCGCCGAGACGCAGCGAGACCACGAAGTGCAACGGGGCGGGGGTGCGTTCGAGCACCTCGGGCAACGAGCGCTGCGCCTGTCGTAGCGCGAGATCGAGCGCGGCACTCTCGAACGCCCAGCGGCGATAGGGACGCTGCTCGTCCCGGACCGGCGGCTGCGGGTAGAGGTCGCAGTCCGCGAGGTGGGTACTGAAGTCCTGCAGGCTCCAGGCACCGGCGAGACCGAGCGCAGGACGCTGCGTCGCGAGCGCCTCGTGGTCTTCCGCCGCATACGTCACATCCTCACCGCGACCTTCCTGGCCGCCGCCGCGCAGGATGATCATGGTGCTGAGGCGTTCGAAGCCGCTCGATACGCGAGACCGCAACAGCACGCAGTCCCAGCTCTCGATCCGCAGAGGAAGGCGCCGCAGCCGCTCCCAGTCGCTCACCGGCGCCGTCCTCACCGCCCCGCGCACCCCCGACGTGAGGGAGGTGGGATCGCCACTCGTGCCGTAGGTATCCCGCTTTGCGGAACCCTGCCATCAAGTGGGCCGCCGCACTCGCGTTTCGGGTTTCCCCCCGCAGGGGGAAGCCGTTCGCGCGAAGATTGGGAGGCCCTGCAGAGCCGCATCGGTTCGGCAAAGTCCGGGTCCCGTCTCGCGCACAGCAGCGATCCCAGAGCGGCATGGTAGTGGCTCGGCGCCAGGGGTGCAAGCGGGACACCGAGGCGCGGCGTGGCGGGCTCGCCGGGCGAGTCGGCCGGGTCCCGTGGCCGGCGCGGGGCCGGCCTCGCGCCGGCTCGCCGGTGTTCGCCGTCGAGGCTGGACCGACGGGCGGTATTGCGTCGGGTCTCGCAACGACGGACGCCGCCGGTCCCGGTGGGACCCGGCGGCGTCCGGAGCGGGCGAGCAGTGTGGGGCGCGCGCGGTGCGCGTCAGGGCAGGATTCGCACGCGGCTGCCGGTCGGGATCAGGCCGTAGAGCACCTCGACGTCCTCGTTGCGCATGCGCACGCAGCCCGAGGATTCCGAGCGACCGATCGATTCGGGCCGCGCGGTGCCGTGGATCCCGAAGCCGGCGTGCTCCTCGGTGTCGTTGAACCCCAACCAGCGCGTGCCCAGGATGTTCTTGGGGTGGCCGTAGGGGTAGACGCCGTCCGGCGCGTACCAGGTCGGATTCTTCGTCTTCTCGGTGATCTCGAACGTGGCCTCGGGCGTGGAATCGTCGCGGCCCGTTCCGATCGGGAACTCGGCGAGCCACTTGCCGTCCTGCAGCGCGATCAGCCGGTACTCGCCCTTGATCACGAGCACCTCGAAGGGCCCGCGCGGGATCTTGAGCCTTTGTCCGACCCGGATCAGCGTGCGGCGCATGTGGTTGACGTGCATGATCCCGTCGACGGGGAAGCGGAAGCGCTTTGCGATCCGGCTCAGGCTGTCGCCCGGAACGACCTTGTACTCCTCGCACTCGACCGAGCGCTTGCGCGAGAAGATCTCGGTGCGCGTGAGCTGCTCGAGCCGCGCGCGCAGCACCTTGCGGCTCTCGGGCTCGAGCGTGGCGAGGTAGGCGATCGTGAGGGCGGCCCGCTCGGCCGCCTCGTCGCTGCCGCGCGCCGCTTGCGCGCGCTCGAGCGCCGCCTTCGCGAGACGCTGCAGACGTTCGCCCGCCGCCTGCGCGATCGGGCTGCCGGGGTGTGAACGCGCGAGCGCGAGCAGCTCGATCGCCACGTGCGTCTCGTCGCCCTGCGCGAGCGCGTGCTCGAGTCGCTCGCGATCGGC
>RFJN01000378.1 GCA_003694875.1 Planctomycetota bacterium
CGGTCGCGGAGGACGATGACGAGGAGTTCGAGTTCGACCCCGAGGCGAGCGCACTGCTGCAGGCAGCCCGCGAGGAAGACGCGGCAGCGGCGACGGCCGACGGCGACGACGAGATCGATCCGCTGCGGTTCGAACTCGACGACGACGACCGGCGCTTTCTCGACGACCTCGGGCTGCGGCTCGAGTAGTCCGGCTCCGCGCCACCGCGCCCTGCCCTGCCGCTTCGCGACCGAGCGAAGGGCTCCCGACATCCGTTGAACGCTCCGAGGACACCATGGCAGCCCCACCGTTCGAGCAGCCCCCGATCACCGTGCGAGAGCTCGCCGCCGAACTCGGCGGCGAGGTCGTAGGCGAGGCCGACACGCTGCTGCGTGACGTCAAGCCCATCGAGCAGGCCGGCCCCGGGGATCTGAGCTTCATCGCCAATCCGAAGTACGAGCGGTTCCTGCACGAGACCGAGGCGAGCTGCCTGCTGGTCTCGCGCGATCTTGCGGTGCCGGAGGGACGCACGGTCATCCGCTGCGACGACCCGTACCTCGCGTTCGCCTTCGCGGTGACGCGCCTGCGTCCGCCACCGCCCGAGCGTCCGGCGGGGATCGATCCCCGCGCGGTCGTGCACCCCGAGGCCGAGATCGCCCCCGACGCGAGTGTGGGAGCGGGTGCGGTCGTCGAGGCGGGGGCGTCTGTCGGATCGGGCGCGGTGGTCGCACCGCTCGCGTACGTCGGCCACCGCTGCCGGGTGGGCGAGCGCACGGTGCTGCACCCGCACGTCACCCTCTACCACGACGTCATGGTGGGCGCGGACTGCATCATCCACAGCGGGGCGGTGCTCGGAGCGGACGGCTTCGGCTTCGCGCCCGGCCCCGACGGACGGCTGCAGAAGGTTCCGCAGCGGGGCACGGTGGTGGTCGAGGACGGGGTGGAGATCGGCGCCAACACGACGATCGATCGTGCGACGCTCGGCGAGACGCGCATCGGTGCGGGCTCGAAGATCGACAACCAGGTGCAGATCGCGCACAACGTGCAGCTCGGTCCGGGCTGCATCGTGGTGGCGCAGGCGGGCATCTCGGGCTCGACCCGGCTCGGCCGCGGCTGCGTCGTGGCGGCGCAGGCCGGGATCGTGGGACACCTCGAGATCGGCGATGGCGCCATGATCGCCGCCTCGGCCGGTGTGACCCGCAACCTCGCGCCGGGCGCGAAGGTGCTCGGGCAGCCGGCGGTGCCGGCCGAACGCGGCAAGCGCGCCTACGTCCTGATCGAGCGGCTGCCGGAGATGCGCAAGCGACTGCGCGAACTCGAGCGCCGGCTCGAGCGGCTCGAGAAGAGCCGCACCGCGGGGAGCACGGGCTGCTGAGCCGCGGGGCCGGGTCCGCGCCGCCCGGCGGGGCGCTCAGCTGCCCTCGCCGCCGGCCGGCTCGCCGTCCTCGAGCTTGAACCCGACCCGGATCTTCACCTGGTACTCGAGCACGTGGCCGTTGCGGACGGTGCCCCGCTGCTCCACCACCTCGAACCAGTGCAGGTTGCGGATCGTCCTGGCGGCGTGGGCGATCGCGGCGTCGATCGCCTGGCTCAGCCCCTCGCTCGAGGTGCCCACGATCTCGATCAGCTTGTAGGTTCCGGGCATGGTGCTCCTCCCTCGCTCGTTCGTTCGGCGGCCGCCGTTCGGCGCCGCCTCGGAGTCGCCTGCGCGGCGAGCATAGAGCCGGCCGCTGGCGCGCGCAACCAGCACTTGCCTCCCGGCGCGACGGCTGCCACCCTGTCGAGGTCTCGCCACGCCTCGCAGAGGGAGACGCATGCGCATCTGGTTCACCGCGGATCTGCACCACGGCGTCACGGTCGACGGACGCGATCTGACCGCGCCGCTCGCGCAGTGGTGCCTCGAGCGGGCACGTCCCGGCGACGTGCTCGTGCTCGGCGGCGACGTGGCGTGCGGCGACGCTCGGGGCTTCGAGGACGCGCTGCGGGCGTTCGAGCGGTTTCCGGGCCCACGCGCCGTCGTGGCGGGCAACCACGACCTGTGGTCGAGCCCGGGAGAGGGGCTCGGGTCGGATCGGCTGCACGAGACGCTGCTGCCCGAGGTGGCGAAGGAGTCGGGATTCGTGTGGCTCGAGCACGAACCGCTGCGCGTTGCCGGGGCCGCGGACGCCGGCGGAGGCTGGGCGATCGCCGGCGGGTTCGGGGGCTTCGACTTCAGCCTCGCCGATCCCCTGCTCGCCGACCTCGATCCCGAAGAGCGCGGGCGGGTGCGCGAGGGCTGGCGCACGGGCCGCTTCGCCCCGTTCTTCTGGAACGACTACCGATACAGCTGGCGCAGCGATGGCTCGCCGTGGGAGCACGCGGCGGTCTGCCGCGCCCAGATCGAGCGCCTCGCAGCGCACCTCGAGGCGCTCGAGCGCGATCCCGCCGTCGAGCACGTCGTCGTGGTGACCCACACCGCCGCCCACCTCGAGCAGGCGATCGGGCACCCCGACGGTCGCGACGCCCCGGCGTGCCGCAACGCGTGGTTTCTCGGTCTGTCGGGCTCGCGGGCGCTCGGGGAGACGATCAGCCGCTTTTCGAAGACCCGGCTCTCGCTCGTGGGTCATACCCACCACGAGCGCTCGTACCGTTCACCGGACGGACGCGGCTGGTACAACGTCGGCTGCGACTACGACCGCAAGCGCTGGCTGATCGTGGAGACCGGTGGTGGCGTGCACACGAGCCCGTGGATCCGCTGAAGGCGGAGCGATCGGCTCGCCGAGCCACCAGCTGACCTTCCGGTTGGCCACGCCCCGTCCCGACGCTATGATGGAACGGGACCGCAAGGGGAGTCGGCCATGAGCAGTCCGAGCGTCAAGGCGACCCAGCCCCGGAGCGCCCGGCGGGTGCAGCCGCGCAACGAGGGCACCCGTCCGCACGAGTCCGGTGCGCGCGACAAGCTCGCCGGGCGCCCGCAGCCGCATGCGATCCACGGCCAGCTCGTCTACGCCGACGGCGAGAACGCGGGCAAGCCGATCGAGCGGGCGAAGTACCAGGTGCTCGACGGATCGGGCAAGGTCATCGCCGAGGGCGAGACGGGCTTCGACGGGATGGTGCACCGCCCGGTGCCCGGTCCCGGCGACTATACCGTCCGGGTCTTCACGTAGCACGCGCCGCGCGCCGGCCCGGGCGGCGCCGCTCGCAGCGCTCCGCGATTCCCCATCTCGCTGCTGTTGCGCGGCGGCTCGCTCCCGGCGCGGCGCCCGAGTTCATCGTGCCATTGCGCGGGCTTGCGCCTTGACTCGCGGGGTGCGGAGCCGAAGATGGCCCCTTCGATCACGAGGCACACGGTCCCGTACGGCTCGAGGAGGCTACCATGTCGACCGGATCCCCCCCCCGCCACCGACGCCGCACTCGGTTGCTGCTCTCGCTCGCCTGCACCGCCGCACTCGGGTGCGCGGGCTCGGCTCTGAGCGGCTGCAACGGTGGCGGAGGTGGAGGCGGCATCGGCAACGCGGCGGTGCAGGCGACGCTGCCCACCGTGTTCGCCGATCTGCGCTCGGGCCGGGCGAGCTTCGACACGCAGCTCACCGGCGGCACGAGCGTCTCCATGCCGCTCGCCACCTTCGTGGCGGCCTCGAACGTCGTCCAGAACGGGGTCGCACTCGGTGGCGAGAGCGGCGACGGCACCGCCACGGTCGACGTGAGCGTCACCGTGAGCCACGACGCGAACGACGGCTCGCGCGTGGTGACGATCGAGGTCCGCGAGACGTCGAGCGGCTTCGTCTTCCTGACCGGCCGCCTCGAGTTCGGCCCGCTCTCGCTGCAGGCGCGCGCGCTGCCCTACAGCTTCGCGGGCGTCTCGCCGACCACGGGTTCCGGCGAGGCGTTCATCGCGGTGCGCGCAACGCAGCAGGTGCACTTCGA
>RFJN01000379.1 GCA_003694875.1 Planctomycetota bacterium
CGCGAGCGCCTCGTAGACCGCGGCCCGACGTTCGAGTTCGCGCGCAATCACGCCCCTCGCTCCGCCACCGCCCCGTGACAGCGAGCACCCGCACGCGCTAGCATCGCACGTTGACCCGGGCGGCCGTCGCTCCGGCCGCCCCCGTACGGAGAGGCCCCATGCGACTCGCTCGTACGCTGCTGTTCGCCGCCACCTGCGCCCTCCTCCCGCTTGCGTCCGCCCGCAGTGTAGCAGCCGCCGGCGCTTCGGAGCCGCCCGTGCGCCGGATCGGCCGGATCGCACGCGTGCTCGACGGCCCCGAACCGGGCTTCGAGCTGCGCGCCGCACGCGGGCGCATCGCGGTGCTTCGCAGCTCCGAGACCCGGATCGTCGAACACCGCGTGCAGCGCATGGACCGCATCGAGGCGGGCCGGCCCATCCACGTGCTCGCCCGGCACCAGGAGGAGCAGTTCGACCCCAACTCGCAGCGCACGATCCCCGAGGCGATCACCAACGTCATCGCGGTCGTGGTGGGCGAGGGGTTCGAGCCGCCCGCGCTCACCGAGCGACAGCGCAAGAGCCGCCTGCAGTGGTTCTCGGGCACGCTGCACCTCGAGGCGGGCGGACACCTGCGCAAGCTCGACGAGCTGCCGTTGCGGGTGGGGCCCGCGCGCCCCGTGCTCGTGCTCGTGCCCGCGCAACCGGCCGCGCTGCGTCGCGGCAAGACGGTGCTCGTCGAGGGCCGCTGGAGCGGCAAGGGGCAGCGCGCGCTGCAGGCGCGGCGGATCGCGGTGCTCACGAAGGGGCTCGCCGCGAAGGAGTACGCCGCGATCCTCGGCACCGCGCGCTGACACGCCGCCGGTCTTTGACGCAGCGGTGACAATCGGGCGCTCCCCTCTCGCTACCATGGGCGCGTCGGCCCGGCTCGATCGGAAGCGCCGGCCGCGGAGGAGCCCGCCATGACCGTTCGCCCCACCGCCTGCGCCCGCCCCGGCCTGTTCGCCGCGCTCGCGCTCGCGCTGCTCGCGCCGATCGCAACCGCCGCCTCGAGTTCGACGCTCAAGCGCGAGGTGATCGCCGCGCTCGCCGAGGGGCGGGTCGCGGCGGCACGCGACGCGGTGCAGCGGCTCGAGCGGGAGGGGGACCGCTCGGCGGCGAACGCCCTGATCGACCTGCTCACGCGGCTGCCGGACGGCGAGGTGCGCGAGGCGGTGGCGCAGGCGCTCTCCCGCATGCCGCAACCCGAGGCGGCGCAGGCGATCGCGCAGAAGCTGCGCGGTGGGTCGGTGGCGCGCCGGCTGCTGCTCGCCGACGTGGCCGCACACCGCTCCGATCCCGCCACGCGCGAGGCGCTGATCGCATGCCTGCGACACAACGACGACGCGCTCGTGCGCGCGGCCACGCGCGCGCTCGTGCAACGACGCGAACCCGAGGCGGTCGAGCCGCTGATCGATCTGCTCGAGCGGCGCGAGGGCAAGCCCGGAAGCGGTGCGGGCCTGATCCGTCGCGCGCTCGAGGAACTGACCGGCAAGTCGCTGTACCTCGCGATCGAGTGGCGCAGCTGGTGGACCGCGCACAAGGACGAGGGCCTGCCGGGCCGCGAGGCGGCCATGGAGGCGATCGAGAAGAGCGAGGGCTCGGGCGGCACGCAGTCGCGCTTCTTCGGTCGGGAGCTCGCGAGCGACCGGATCGTGTTCGTGATCGACGTCTCGGGCAGCATGCAGAAGAAGGATCCGGTGCCCGACGACGGCGCGTCGCTGAGCGGCGACGGGCCGCCGCGCACCACCTCGCGGGTGCGGCTCGAGCGCGCGAAGGCGGAGCTTCTCGGCGCGATCGACGGACTGCCCGAGACCGCGCGCTTCACGATCATCGCCTACTCGGGCTATCTCCCGCCCGGCACCCCGCAGCCGCCCGGCATCACGCTGCCCAACGAGCACAACTGGCTGCGGCTGCTCTCGAAGCGGCTCGTGCGCGCAGACGCCAAGGGCAAGGAGAAGGCGAAGCGGTTCGTCGAGGGGCTCAAGGCGATCGGCTCCACGTTCACCGGCCGCGCGATCGAGGCCGCCCTCGAGATCCGGGACGCCGACCTGATCGTGCTGCTGAGCGACGGCGAGCCCACCGAGTGGGTCGATGACGGCGGGCACGTCAAGCGGCTGAGCGCGGACGAGGTGCGCGAACGGATCCGCGCCGCCAACCGCAGCCACCGGATCACGATCGACACCTTCGGGTTCGAGGGCGGCGACTTCGCCGGGGGTGACGACCGGTTCACCCGCTTCATGAAGGGGGTGGCCGAGGACAACGGCGGTCGCTTCAGCCCGATCCACTGACGCCACCCGGCCCGGTTGCTCCCCTCGCGCCGAGCCCGTAGACTCGGCGCGTGCCGGGCGGAGCCGGGGAGAGCGAGCCGCATGCGCGTCACGTTGCGATTTCTCGCAGGCGAGTACGAGGGCGAGAGCCGCGAGCTGACGGTGCCGGCGGGCCGCACCGTGATGATCGGACGCGCACCGCAGTGCGATCTCGTGCTCGGCGAACGCGACCGCACCGCCTCGAGCACCCACGCCAAGTTGTGGCTCGACGACCGCGGCGAGCTCTACATCACCGACGTCGGCTCGCAGTACGGCACCTTCGTCAACGACAAGCCCACGGTCAAGGCGCGGCTGCGGCCGGGCGACCGGGTGCGCTTCGGCTTCCGGGGACCGCTCGTCGAGATCGCGATCGCCGACGACAGCGCCGCGCCCCCGCCCCCGCGGCCGCGGCCGCGGCCGGTCAAGCGCGCCCGGCCGGTCGCCATGACCACCGTGCGCGCGGTGCCGAAGGAACTGCTCGAGGCCATGGCGAAGGAGGAG
>RFJN01000380.1 GCA_003694875.1 Planctomycetota bacterium
CTCGTGCAGCGTCCCGTCGCCGCCCACCGCGCACAGCGCGCGCACCTGCGGGGCGAGTGCGCGCGCGAGCCGGGTCGCCGCGCCCGGGCCGCTCGAGCGCCGCACGAGCAGTGGCTCGCCCGCAGCGCGCGCGTGCGCGAGCAGCGCCTCGGCCGCGCGCACCGCCTGTCCGCGGCCGGCGGCCGGGTTGACGATCACCCCGATCGGCGCTCGGCGCTGCCCCCCCACGGGCCGTCTCCCCCCCTGCCCGGCCGCGGGCCGGGCCGCCGGCTCAGCTGCCGGCGCGCACCTTCGAGCGGAACTTGTACTTGCGGAAGAAGGTCTGCAGCGCCTTCACGAAGCGCTTGTAGTCCTCGTTCATGGGCATGAGGTTGCTGTTGGGACACGCCACCACCATGGCGCCGCCGTAGTGGCGCGCCATGATCTTGACGTCCCCGGCCGAGGTCCACAGCGCCCGCGGGCTCGATCCGTAGATGATCAGCGTGGGCACCCGCACCTTCTTCTCGCGCGCGAGGTTGAACTGCGGGATGATGCAGCCGCCCATCTCGCGGACCACCTTCGGATAGAGCATCCAGGCGAGCCCGTTGCGGCGGTCGGCGAAGTAGCAGCTCCACGCCATGCGCCGCAGCGCCTGCGCCTCGGCGGCGTCCTTCGGCGCGTAGTTGGGCTTGCCGCTCTGCATGTCGATCACGAGCGACTGCGCGTAGTGCTCCTGCTCGAGGTCCTTGCGCTGTTTGGCGTCGTTCTCCACCCGGTCGCGGCCGCGACCCCACGCCGCACCGCTCGACCAGCTCGAGACGAGGATCAGGTGCGAGACGTGCTGCGGGTAGCGGGTCGCATACCGCATGGCGACCCAGCCCGAGATCCCGTGCCCGAGGATCGCGATGCGCTCCTGCTTGCGCTGCTTGCGCAGCTCGTCGAACGCATCGCACAGCTTGTCGATCGGGTACTCCGGCAGCCCCGTGCCGCCCACGGTGCCGAGGTTCTTGAACTTGTCGAGCGATGGCAGGTCGATGTAGAACACGCGCGCCACCCCCTCGAGCGCCTTCAGGCTCGCGCGCATGTACTCCTTGTTGTAGCCGTACTCCGGCAGCACGAACAGTGGCCCCCCCGAGCCCGACTCGGTGAAGGTGAGGTCCACCCCGCGCAGCACGGTGTTGCTCTCCTTCTCGGCCGAGACCGGCTTGCCGTCCTTGCCCTTCTCCTTCTTGCGCTTGGCCACGGGCACGAAGCGATCGGCGTTCGCGCGCCACCAGTCGTCCCAGTCGGCGACGTTGGGCCCGAGCCGCTCGCCGGTGATCGCGGTCAGCGCCTCCTGGTAACGCACGTGCAGCCGCTTGTCCTTCTCCTTCTTCCACGCCTCGATCAGCGCCCCGACCCCGTCGCGGTGCTGGGCGCGCGCGAGCGAGAACGCGGCCGCGCGCCGGATCTCGAACGCCTTGTCCTCGAGCGCCTTGACGAGCGTGGGCACCCCGTCGTCGGTGCCCCGCAGCCCGAGGCTGAAGATCAGCCCCTCGCGCAGAAAGAGCTTGCCGCGACCGCGCGCCTTCTTCTGCACGTCCTCGAACGCCTCGCCCTGCGCGCGGGCGAGCACCTCCATCGCCGCCCCGCGCAGATACCAGTCCGCGGTCTCGAGGATGTTGTAGAGGTAGCGGCGCGCCTCGCGGTCGTTGGGATCGAGCTTGAGGATCGCGTCGTGGCGCACGTTGGAGTCCGGCGACGCCATGGCGCGCTTGAACTCCGCCTCCCAGCTCTCGGCGCGCACCGCCCCGTGCGGACGCACGAGCCACAGCCCGCCCACCGCGAGCGCGAGCAGTGCCGCCGCGATCCGGCTCCAACGCTTCGCCATGGGGTGTCCCTCCCGCCGCCTGGGCTCCGGAGCTGCGACGGCGCGTCGCGCACCGACATGCACGTGGCTGCCTGGCGCAGCGACCGACGCGGCCCGCCGCGCTTGCCCGTTCACCAACGGCAGAGCGTAGCGCAACGCGGGGGGCTGTCAACCGCAGCGCAGCGGCGTGCGCCCGCCGCTGCGGGGCACAACCGCGAGCCGTCTTGCAAGGGTGGGGAGGATCGGTTCTTCTGGGGGAAAGCAGGAGGGGCGACATGGGCGCGTTTCGACGCCACCTCGTGGACGCGATTGCGGTCAACCGCGATCGCAAGCCCCGCTACGGGCGCCGCAGCCGCGGGCGGTCGCGGCGGTTCAGCGATCTGCTGATCGGTTTCGAGTACGGGTGTCTGCCCTTCGCGTGGTGGCTCGACCGCGCAGCACGCCCCTGGCAGCGCCGCGGTGTGCCGGTGCTCGAGGACGATCTCATGCCCATGGACGCGATCGCTCCCTGGGACACGCCGCCGGTCCACCGGGGGGTGGCATCGCCGGTCGCCTTCGACGCGCTCTCGTCGTCGCTGCGCACCTATCGCCGCACGATCGGCGAGCGCATGCGCTCGGGCCCCGACTTCGCCGGGCTCGCGCGTGCCTCGATCGCGCTTCTCGACGAGATCGAGCGCACCGAGCGCACCGAAGGCGCGCACTTCGCCATGACGCGCCACTTCGTGGAGTCGATCGGCCTCGCCGCCGCCAACGCGATCCGCTATCGGCGCGCCACCGGCGGCGGCACCGATCCGCTGTGCCGGCGCTTCATCCGGGTGCAGGCGCTCGGGCTGCCATCGGTGCTGCCCTTCGACCGGCTCGCGCAGCCGCTGCACCGAGAGGGGCTGGGGATCCTCGTCAACGACGTGCCGGCGATCCCCGCCCGCGCCCGCTGGCGGGAGATCGAGGCGCAGGGGCGCTCGTAGCCTCCGTGTCACGATCGCGTCGGCTCGACGTGTCGGCACGCCTCGACGGACACGAACGCGAGTCGCGGCAGCCAGCGTTCAAGACCCTCGCCCGGAAAGAGAGCCGCACCGAGCTGTTGGAGCGCCAGCAGCCCCGCCGCCGGCGCC
>RFJN01000381.1 GCA_003694875.1 Planctomycetota bacterium
GTCTGTCGCAACAACACCTCGCCGGGCGCGTTCGTATCTGCAGCCAGCGGGGGGCGAGACCGCGAGGGAGAGAGGTCGTGCGAAAGGACTGGATGGTGGTCGGGACGCTGTGTGTGCTCGCCGGTGGGCTCGGTGCGACGGCGGCGTTGCGCGGGCAGCCGGCGGTGCGCGCCGAGTCGCCGGGTGACGAGGCGCTCGAGCGGCAGCTCGCGGCGTTCGGACTGAGGCTCGCGCGGCTCGAGCAGCGGCAACCCGCGGCGCCGATCGCCGCCCGTGCCACCGGCGACAACGAATCGCTGCGCGAGCGCGTTGCCGCGCTCGAACGGCGCCTCGCCGCGATCGAGCAGGCACTCGAGACGCGGGCCGTTGCGGCGGGTGTCTCGCGTGCCGGTGCGCCGGACCCGGCGGGGCTGCAGGCGGGGATCGACGACGGGCAGGTCGCGACCGCCGCCGGGGCGCGTGCGGCGGCTGCCGATCCGATCCCGCCGGTGATCGAGAAGGCGGTGCGACGCGCGCTCGAGGCCGAGCGGCGGCAGCAGGAGGAGGAAGAGCAGGCGCGCGCGGAGCTGCGCCGGCTGCAGCGGGCCGAACGGCAGGTGGAGCGTATCGCCGAGCGGCTCGCGCTCACCGACGAGCAGCGCAGCGGCTTCGTGGCACTGCTGCTCGAGCGCGACGAGGCGCGCGGCGCCCTGTGGCGCAAGGTGCGCGACGGCGAGATCCCCTTCGAGCAGGCGCGCGAGCAGCGCGAACTGCTGTGGAAGGCGTACGACGAGAAGGTGCGCACGCTGCTCGCCCCGGCGCAGTATGCCGAACTCGAGAAGATCCGCGCCGAACGCGAGCAGGGCGGTCCGCGCGGCGGTCGGCGGCTGCCGCAGTAGCGACGCCGCGGCTGCTGCACACCGGGGCGTTTCGTCGCGATCGACCCGGCGACGGCGGGGGATCAGCGAACACCGGCCGTCGGGGAAGCGGCCTGCGGGCGCCTCGCCTCCTCGTGCGAGCGCGCTCGCTCGCACGCGAGCTCGAGCCGCAGTGCGTGGTGATCGGACGCCCCGGTCGTCTCGACGTGCGCTGCGAGCACCCGCAGGCCGCGCACGAAGGCGTGGTCGAGCGGGTGCCCGAAGACGCGCGTGCGCGCGTCGCTGTCCGCCCCGTGGCCGTCGAATCGCACGGGCGCGAGCCCGAGCCGCTGCGCAAGCCGTGCGAGGCGATCGCGCTTCGCCTCGCTCCACGTGTTGAAGTCGCCCGCGAGAAGCACCGGTCCGCGGTGGCGTGCGATCGCCGAGCCGATCTGCTCGAGCTGGCGTGCGAAGGTGGCGGTCGAGACGAAGTTGAGCAGGTGCACGTTCGCCACGAGCAGCGTCGACGAACGGTCCCCGTCGCACCGGAGCCGGTAGCGGGTGAGCAGCGCCGCCTTGGGGGTGCCCACGAGCGGCTCGGTCGCGGGGCTGAGCAGACGCTCGCAGCCGACCGGCCGCGCGCGGGCGCCGGTCGCCACGCCCGTGCACCGCAGCGGCGGGCCCGGATCGACCCAGCTCACCGCAAGCCGCCACCCCAGACCGCGAGCGCGCAGCATGGCGCGCTGCATGGCCGAGCCGCCGCCACCCGGCGCCGCCGCCCATGCCTCCTGCAGCAGCACGAGATCGGCATGGCGCACCAGCGTGGCGAACGCGCGTGCGAACCCCTCGTCCCGGCCCTTGTGGGCGTTCCAGACCACGACATCGAACGCTTCACCGTCGAGCGAGGCCGCGAGCGAGGCGGGTCCTGCACCGAAGGAGAGCACCGGAGGCAGACCGGCCTCGACCGCACGCTCGGGCGTGAGTCCCGAGGCGAACAGCCCCCCACCGCCGATCGAGGCCGTGAGCAGCAACACCCAGCCCCGGCGCCCGCGCAGGCCGAACCGCATGCCACATCCCCGCTGCGCAGCGAACGAGCCGGGTGCGCCACCCCGACGAAGAAGCGCGGACCGGCAGGCCGGCCCGCGCTCGTGAAGCAACCCGCGGACACGCCGCGCGGGCGCGCGGCGATCCCTCTCGGCCGTGCCGCAGCCCTACTCGGCGGGGTTGCGGTCGAGGCCGAAGATCATGCGGTCGAAGTCCTCGTGCATGCCCTGCAGCTGGTTATAGAACTGCTTCAGGTGCCGCTTGTTGTGCGCCCAGCTCGTGAAGCTGATGCAGCCCGGCAGCGTCATCGAAAGCCCCAGCAGGGCCAGCAGCATCCAGCTCTTGCGCGTCTTGCGCCTCATCGCGAGTGCTCCCCGTGCCTCGCGGCGCGCCGGTATCCAGCGACCGCTTCCGTTGCCTCGTGACCCCGCACCGTGAAAGACGAGAGGTTTATAGCACCACGCTCCGACGGTGTCAACGGCGCAAGGGCGGGCCGTGTCACGGCTTTGTCACGAATGCGCGCGGCCGCCGCGACGTCGTATCGTGAGGGCGTCCGCGAACGTGAACGGTCCGGTCCCGGGCCCCTCGCGCTACCATGGAAGAGGCGGCCTGCGGGCGGCCACCGCGTGACGGCAGGGGAGAGCGAGACAGCCACCCATGGGAGTCGATCCGGCACAGATCGAGGCGATCCGCGAGCGCTCCGAGGCGCTGCGCACCGAACTCGAGACCGAACGCTACGAGACGATCTCGGGACGCAAGCTCGGCTCGGACCTGAGCGCGATCTACGCGCGCTACCGCGATCTCGAGCAGCCCGAGACGCGCGCGCGGATCGAGCAGCGGCTCGCCGAACTCGAGGCGGAGAGCGAGGCCGACGCCACGCCCGAGAGCGCCGAGAAGCGGCAGATCGAGCGCGATCGGCTGCAGTGGCTGCTCGCCGAACTCGTCGAGCGGCGCATCGAGTCCGAGACCAAGGCGCTGACCGACGACCTCGTGCGTCGCGAGCAGGCCGCGGTGCTCGATGTCGGGGGCCCCGAGCCGCTGCCGTTGCGCGAGGCCGAGTTCGCGCTCTCGCTCGAACGCTCGCGTCCCCGTCGGGAACGGATCGAGGCGGCGCAGCTCGCCGCGATCGCCGAGCAGCTCAACCCGCTGTACGCCGAACGGCTCGGGATCGAGCGCGGGCTCGCGCGCGCGCTCGGCCACCGCTCGTTCGCCGGGCTGTGGCAGGCGCTGCACGGGATCGAGCTGCAGCCGCTGCACGAGCAGATGCAGCGGTTCCTCGAGGCCACCGACGACATGTACCGCGAGACCATGGGCTGGTACGTGCGCAAGCACGCCGGGCTCGCGCTCGAGGACGCCGCGCGCCACGACATGCTCGCGCTGTTCCACGGCCACCGCTGGGAGAGCGCGTTCCCGCGCGGCGACATGGTGCGCACCGCGACGCGCTTCCTCGCCGAGATGGGGCTCGAGCCACTGGCCGGAGGGCGCATCGAGCTCGATCTCGAGCCGCGCGAGCGCAAGGCGCTGCGCGCGTATTGCGTGCCGATCCGCGTGCCGCAGCGCGTCGTCGTCGTCTCGCGCCCCGAGGGCGGGCGTCGCGACTGGCGACGTCTGCTGCACGAGCTCGGCATGGCGCTGCACTACGCCTACACCGACCCCGAGGCCCCCTACGAGGTCCGGTGTCTCGGCGATCCAAGCCTGCGCGAGAGCTACGGCTTCCTGCTGCAGTACCGGCTCGCCGACCGCTCGTGGCTGCGGCGCTACCTCTCGCTCTCGCGGCCGCGCGACTACCTGTTCGAGGTGGCGCTCGAGAAGCTCGCCTACCTGCGCCGCTACAGCGCGCAGCTCGCCTACGAACTCGAGCTGCGCAGCGACGCCCCCCTCGATCTCGACGAGGCGGCCGAGCGCTACGAGGCGCACATGCGGCGCGCGCTCGTGTTCGGCTACCCGCGTGCGCTCGCGCTGCGTGACGTGGCCACGAGCTTCGAGTCCGCGCGGTATCTGCGCGCCTGGCTGTTCGAGGCGCTGCTGTCCAAGCACCTCGTGCACTACTTCGACGAGGACTGGTATCGCAACCCGCGCTGCGGCGCGTTCATCCGGCGCCAGTGGGCGCTCGGCGGCCGCTACCGGGTGGAGTCGATGGTGCAGCAGCTCGGCTACGAGACGCTGTCGACCGAGCCGATCGAGCGCGAACTGCTGCAGGCGCTCTGACGCCTTGCCGCTGCCGCCCGGCGGCTCACCGTCGGGCGCCCCTCGCGCCGTCGTCCGCCGCCGAAGCCGCCTCGCGCGGCAGCGGCGCCGGACGGCGAGCGGGCAGCGGTGCGCGCCGGATCTCGCGGTCGAGCCGCAGCCTGTCGCCGAAACGCTGTCGCCAGCGGTCGAACGGCTGCGCGCTCGCTCCCGCGTCGCCGAAACAGCGCTTCGCATACGGGCCCGTCGGGCTGCGAACCGGGTTGAGGCCGAAGCCCGCCACGCCGTCCGGCCCCCAGCGTCCCCGGAAGGACAGCCAGTCGGGCGGCAGGTCGTCGCGCCCGCCCACGAGCGTGCGCCAGGCCTCGCTCGCGAAGCGCTCCGGGTGGGCGCGCCGCGCCGGTGGCGCGATATCGACGAGCGGTGCGCGCCACGTGTCGATCCACACCCCGTTGCCGTGGAACACGTCGTCGTGGTCCACGAGCCAGCGGCTCGCCACGTAGGCGCGCAACTCCCCGGCGTACGGATACGAGGCGTGCTTGCCGACCGAGACGTACACCACGGGGTGCGTTCCGGTCGGCGTGCCGCGCCCCTCGTCGTCGACGCGCTCGAGCCGCGCCGCCTCGAGCGAGATCGCCCAGCCGTGGCCGTAGAACACACCGCGCACGAGCCGCGCCGCCTCGGGACCGCCGCCTCGCGGCACCCGCAGCTCGAAGCTCTGGTGCTCCCAGTCGCCGCGGTGCCCGCCCACGCAGCCCCCGCGTCCGAGCACGCGCGCGCACGCGTGGTCGTAGGGATACCACTGCCAGTACTCGCACCACCAGCGCGTGTCGTCGCCGGTCTGCCCCGCCCGATAGACGTGCACGTAGCTCGGGGCGCGGCCCGGCGGCGCGCCCGCCATGCGCTCGGGATAGCCGGCGAGGTGGGTGCGCTCGAGCCGTCCCGACCCCGCCTCGAGCACCCCCACGAGCGCCGGCTCCGGTCCCACCGACATGCGCTGCACCACCCGGTAGCGGCCGGTCACGAGCGCGCGCAGGAACGCGTCCACGCTGCCGGGGAAGAAGTCCTCGTTGCGGTTGTTGTTGGGGGCGTCCACCTGTGGGCTGTAGGCGTTGTAGCGAAGCTGCGGCGCGAAGCGGTGCGCGAGGGCGCGCCGGAAGGCGGCCTGCGGATCGGGCGCGGGCGCGGCCCGGCCGACCGTCGCCGGTGCGAGCAGCGCGCACACCACGGCGAGCCCGGCCCCGACGGCGCGCCCCCTCGCCGCGGCTCGCGTCATCGTAGCGCCTCGAGCCAGTCGGGGATGTCGACCACGCACCGGAAGCCCACGTACGGCGAGTGGCTGTCGGGTGTGGCGCGGTCGCGGTTGAACGCGCGCGCGTAGTGCAGCCCGTAGCGCCACGAGCCGCCGCGCAGCACCTTGCGCTTCGGGTCGAAGGGGGCGGCGTCGGGATCGCCGCCCGGATAGGGCACGAACGGCGAGTCGCACCACTCGCTCACGTTGCCCGCCATGTCCATGCAGCCGTACGGGCTGCGGTCGTCGGCCGAGGTGCCCACCGGACGGGTGTGGATCGGCAGCCGTTCGGAGCTGTCGGCCGCGACGTTGACCCGGCGCTTGTGCGGGTCGTTGCCCCACGGCCAGATCCGGGCGTCGCCGCCGCGCGCCGCCTTCTCCCACTCGAACTCGGTGGGCAGCCGCTTGCCCGCCCACGCGGCGTAGCGGCGCGCCTGCTCGAAGTCGACCTCCACCACCGGGTGGTCGGCCTGCTCGTGCGCGAAGCCCACCGTCCCGTCCTCACCGCGCTTCCAGTGCCGCGGCGGCGCCGCCCCCGTCTCGCGCACCCAGCGGGCGAACGCGCGGTTGCGCACCTCGTAGCGGTCGATGAAGAACGCCGGCAGCTGCACGGTGTGCTGCGGACGCGCGGCGAGGGCGTCCGCGCGGTCGGTGCCGATCACCGCGGGCCCGGCCGGCACGTAGACCATGTCGTCGAGCCGCTCGGCCCACGCGAGCGTCCGGCGCGCGCGCTCGTCCGACGGATCGAGCTCGGTGAGCGCGCGCAGCGCGGCCTGCGCCTGCTCGATGCGGCTCGCGCGCAGCGCCTCGATCGCCTCGTCCCAAAGCGCCTTCGCGCGTGCCGCGACGTCGTGGCGTCTGCGCGCACGCTCACACGCCGCGATCCGCTCGCGCACCTCCTGCGCCCGCGGGTCGTCGTCCGGCA
>RFJN01000382.1 GCA_003694875.1 Planctomycetota bacterium
ACCGCGAGTCGGGGGTCACCCAACCGAGCCCGTTTCGACGACACGCAACGACCCGTGGTGGATCGGGCCCCTGCTCACGTTCCTGGGCCTGAGCGCCTTTGTGGTCTACGCGACGTGGAGGGCACTGCAGGGGGCGAACTACTACAGCGAGCCGTACCTGAGCCCGTTCTACTCGCCGGTGCTGTTCGTGAAGCAGGGGGCGCCGGGCGCGCACGCGTGGTTCGGGACCTGGCCGGCCTGGTGGCCCTCGTGGCTGCCCGCCTCGCCGGCACTCCTGATCCTGCCGTTTCCGGGCGCGTTCCGCTTCACCTGCTACTACTACCGCAAGGCATACTACCGCGCGTTCGCGGGCTCGCCGCCGGGCTGTGCCGTGACGCCGTTCGCCACGGGCAAGCGGACGTATCACGGCGAGACGCGGCTGCTGCTGTTCCAGAACCTGCACCGGTATGCGCTGTACTTCGCGCTCGTGTTCGTGGCGATCCTGTACTACGACGCCTTCCGCGCGTTCTTCTACTACTGTGACGGAAGGTGGGAGTTCGGGATCGGGGTGGGCACGATCGTGCTGCTGATCAACGCGACCCTGCTCGCGGGCTACACCTTCGGTTGCCACTCGCTGCGGCACCTGATCGGCGGGCGGCTCGACTGTCTGACCTGCGACGGGCGTCCGACCCCGCGCTTCAAGCTCTGGAAGATCGGCACGTGGTTCAACGGCCGGCACATGGTGTGGGCGTGGGTGAGCCTGTTCTGGGTCGCCTTCACCGACCTCTACGTCTGGCTCGTCGCCATGGGCAAGATCCACGACTTCAACACCTGGAACTGAGGAGGGGGCGGTGAACGTCTCCGAGATCCAAACGTTCGAGCACGACGTGCTCGTGATCGGCGCCGGCGGCGCCGGGCTGTGCGCGGCGATCGAGGCGAGCGCACAGGGCATGGACACGGCGGTGGTGTGCAAGAGCCTGCTCGGCAAGGCGCACACCGTCATGGCCGAGGGCGGCATGGCCGCGGCCATGGGCAACGTGGACGCGCGCGACAACTGGAAGATCCACTTCCGCGACACGATGCGCGGCGGCAAGTTTCTCAACCAGTGGCGCATGGCGGAGTTGCACGCCAAGCTCGCGCCCGAGCGGGTGCGCGAGCTCGAGCGCTGGGGTGCGGTGTTCGACCGGACGAAGGACGGTCTGATCGCGCAGCGCAACTTCGGCGGCCACCGCTACCCGCGGCTCGCGCACGTGGGCGACCGCACGGGGCTCGAGCTGATCCGCACGCTGCAGGACCACGGGGTGCACCAGGGGATCACCTTCCACATGGAGTGCACCGCACTCGGGCTGCTCAAGGACGGCGACCGGATCGCGGGCGCGTGCGCGTACTGGCGCGAGACGGGCCGGTTCGTGATCTTCCGCGCCAAGGCGGTGATCCTGGCCACCGGCGGCGCGGGCAAGGCGTGGCGGATCACGAGCAACTCGTGGGAGTACACCGGCGACGGCTTCGCCATGGCGTACGACGCCGGCGCCGAGCTCATGGACATGGAGTTCACGCAGTTCCACCCCACGGGCATGGTGTGGCCGCCGAGTGTGCGCGGCACGCTGGTCACCGAGGGCGTGCGCGGTGAGGGCGGGATCCTCAAGAACAGCGAGGGCGAGCGGTTCATGTTCCGCTACATCCCGGAGCGCTTCGCCCCGGAGACGGCGGACACGATCGAGGAGGCCGACCGCTGGCCGGACGATCCGAACGCGCGGCGGCCGCCGGAGCTGCTCACGCGCGACGTGGTCGCGCGCGCGATCCTGGCCGAGGTCAAGGCGGGTCGCGGCTCGCCGCACGGCGGGGCGTTTCTGGACATCGCGTCGCGTCGCCCGGCCGACTACATCAAGCGCAAGCTGCCGAGCATGTACCACCAGTTCAAGGAGCTCGCCGAGCTCGACATCACGAAGGAGCCCATGGAGGTGGGGCCGACGATGCACTACTTCATGGGCGGGATCCGCGTGGATCCGGACACCGAGATGACGAACGTGCCGGGGCTGTTCGCCTGCGGTGAGTGCGCGGCGGGGCTGCACGGCGCGAACCGGCTCGGGGGCAACTCGCTGAGCGATCTGATCGTGTTCGGCAAGCTCGCGGGCACGGGGGCGGCGGAGTACGTACGTTCGCTGTCCTCGAGTCCCAAGGCCGACGACGAGCAGATCACCGCGATCTTCCGCGCGGCGACCGACATCCTCAACCGGGAGTCGGGCGAGAATCCCTACCTCCTGCACGAGGAGTTGCAGGACACCATGCAGGAGCTCGTGGGGATCGTGCGCACGGGCGAGCAGCTCAGCGAGGCGATCGAGCGGATCGGCGTGCTGAAGAAGCGCGCGCAAAACCTCAAGGCGCACGGCACGAGCCAGTACAACCCGGGCTGGCACGAGGCGATCAGCGTGCACTCGCTGCTGACCGCCGCCGACATCGTGGCGCACGCAGCGCTCGTGCGCGAGGAGAGCCGCGGTGCGCACACGCGCCTCGACTTCGAGGGCGAGCGCGAGGAGTGGGGCAAGGTGAACCTGGTCGTGCGCAAGGGGGCGGACGGCAGGCCGGTGGTCGAGAAGGTCGAGCGCACGCCGCCGCCGCGGTATCTCGAGGAGATCGCGTACGCGAAGATCGAGGAACTCGAGTCGGGCAAGGTGGGAGCGGACGCGCCCGACGGCGTGTGACGGCGAGGGACAGCGACACCGAATCGGCGCATCGCGGTGCACGGCGTGCGCGGCGGCCACGGTGCGGCGGGCAGGAGGACGACCGATGGGCAGCGAACGCACCTTCCACATCTGGCGCGGTGATGCCTCGGGTGGCGAGTTCAAGACGTACCGGGTGCCGGTGGACCAGGGCATGGTCGTGCTGGATGCGATCCTGCGCGTACAGGCCACGCAGGCGAACGATCTCGGCGTGCGCTGGAACTGCAAGGCGGGCAAGTGCGGCTCGTGCAGCATGGAGATCAACGGAAAGCCGCGGCTCGCGTGCATGACGCGGCTCAACACCTTCGGGCCGGACACCGAGATCACGGTCCAGCCGCTCAAGACGTTCCCGCTGATCAAGGACCTCGTGACCGACGTGTCGTGGAACTACCGGCAGAACGAGCGCATCCCGCCGTTCAAGATCGGCGAGCCGGGTCCGGACGGCCAGTACCGCATGTACCAGGAGGACGTCGACCGGGTCCAGGAGTTCCGCAAGTGCATCGAGTGCTTCCTGTGCCAGGACGTGTGCCACGTGCTGCGCGATCGTGACCGCAAGGACGCGTTCGTGGGTCCGCGCTTCATGGCGCGGCTCGCGAGCCTCGAGATGCACCCGCTCGACGTCGAGGACCGCATTCCGGAGATCAAGGCGATCTTCGGCTCGGGGATGTGCAACATCACGCGCTGCTGCACCGAGGTGTGCCCCGAGCACATCCAGATCACCGACAACGCGATCATTCCGCTCAAGGAGCGGGTGGTCGACCGGTATTACGATCCGCTGCAGCGGCTCGTGCGGGCGATCACGGGGCGCAAGCTGCGCACCCGGCCGCGCAAGCTGCCCATGAAGAGCTGAGCGCCGAGCGGCGCGTCCGCCAGCACCGCACGGTCTGCCCCCCGCGCCCCCGCGACCCGTTCGCGGGGGCGCGCTTGTCTGCGCGCCGCGCCCCGTGGCGACACGCCTCCGCGCCCCGGCCGCTCTCCTTGCCCGCCCCGACGGCGCTCCTCAGCCGCGGCCGTGCAACCGGTGGAGGGTGTAGAAGCGGCCGCGCCGCTCGAGCAACTCGTCCCAGCCCCCCTCCTCCACGAGTCGTCCCTCGTGGAGCACCAGAATCCGGTCGACGTGCCGCAGGGTGGCGAGTCGGTGCGCGATCACGATCGAGCTGCGCCCGGCGGTGAGTCGTTCGATCGCGCGCTGCAGCGCCGCCTCGGTCTCGGGATCGATCGAGGCGGTGGCCTCGTCGAGCACGAGGATGGGCGGATCGTGCGCGAGGGCGCGTGCGAAGCTCAGCAACTGCTTCTGTCCCACGCTGAGTGTGGCGCCGCGTTCGGGAAGCGGGGTGTCGTAGCCCTGCGGCAGCGCCTCGATCCAGGGGTGTGCGCCGACCGCGCGCGCGGCCCGCTCGGCGGCCGCGCGGTCGATCGACGCGGTGCCCATGCGGATGTTGTCGAGCACCGTGCCGCTGAAGATGAACACGTCCTGGTAGACCACGCCGATGCGCCGGCGCAGCGCGCGCTGCGGCAGCTCGCGGACGTCGATGCCGTCGACGCGCACCGCGCCGGCGGTGACGTCGTAGCTGCGTGCGAGCAGGTGGATCAGCGTGGACTTGCCGGCGCCGGTGTGACCCACGATGCCGATCCGCTCGCCGGGTGCGACGCGAAACGAGACGTCCTCGATCGCATACACCCGTCGTGCTCGTTCCGAGCCCTGTTCCGTGCCCCGTTCCGGACGGCCGCGGGGCGGATAGCGGAAGCTCACGTGGTCGAACTCGATCTCGCCGCGCGGCGGCTCGGGCAGCGCGCGCGGGGTGGGCGGATCGCGCACCTCGATCGGGGCGTCGAGCACGCCGAACACGCGCTCGGCGCCGGCCATGGCCGACTGGAAGAGGGTGTACTTCTCCGCGATGTCGCGGATCGGCAGATACAGCCGCTGCGCGTAGGTGACCACGGCGACGAGGACCCCGACCTGCAGCTCGGCCGCGAGCACGCGCTCGCCGCCGTAGCCGAGCAGCACCCCGACGGCGAGGCCCGTGAGCGCGGTGACGCTCGAGGCGTACAGCGCGTTGTGGTGCACGGCGCCGAGCGCTGCGTGCAGGTGCTCGTCGTTGCGTTCGGCGAAGCGGTCGAACACCGGGAGTTCGGCCGAGAGCGCCTGCACGACGCGCATGCCGCCGATCGTCTCGGCGAGCAGCGCGTTGAGGCGTGCGAGCCGCCGTCGCACCGCGCGGAACGCGGTGCGGATCCGCCCCTTGAGGATCCAGGTGGCGGCAACGATCACGGGCAGCACGGCGAAGGTGAGCAGCGCGAGCCGCAGATCGAGCCACAGCAGGAAGCCCACCGCGATCGCGATCGCGAGCAGATCGCCCACGACGGTGACGAGGCCGGTCGAGAACAGTTCGGCGATCGCACCGACGTCGTTGGTGACGCGGGTGACGAGCCGTCCGACGGGCTGGCGCTGGAAGAAGGAGAGCGACTGCGCGGCGAGCTTGTCCATGAGCTCGGCGCGCAGCGCCACCATGATGTGCTGTCCGAGCCACTGCAGCAGCCACAGCTGGGCGAACGCGAGGCCGAAGGCGAGCAGCTCGAGGCCGAGCACGCTGCCGCCGAGCCACCACAGCAGCGTGCCGTCGCGGCCGACGATGCCGCGGTCGACCGCGAGCCCGAGGAGGTACGGCGAGAGCCCCTGCGCGCAGGCGAGAAGCAGGGTGGCGAGGGCGGCGACGAGCACGAGGCGGCGGTGCGGGCGCAGGTAGCGCGCGAGCCGGCGCGCGATCTCGGCGTCGAAGACCGCCTGCCCGATCCGGTCGTCGTCGTGGCTCGTGGTGTCGTCGCGCCGCGCCATCAGCCGATCTCGAGTTCGTGTTCGAGTTGCTGTCGCCGCCACATGCCGGCGTACACACCGCCGCGGGCGAGCAGTTGCTCGTGTCGTCCGTGCTCGACCACCCGCCCGTGCTCGAGCACCACGATCGCGTCGGCGTTGCGGACCACCTGCAGCCGGTGGGTGGCGAGCACGGCGGTGCAGTCTGCGATCGCCTCGCGCAGTCCCTCGAGGATCGCCGCCTCGGTCTCGGCGTCGACGGCCGACAGGCAGTCGTCGAGCAGCAGCACCGCGGGCCGCCGCACGATCGCGCGCGCGATCGCGAGCCGCTGCCGCTGTCCGCCGGACAGATCGACCCCGCGTTCACCGATCACGGTGTCGAGTCCGTCCGGAAGCTGCTCGATCTCGTCGAGAAGCTGCGCGCGCGCGAGCGCCTCGCGCACGGTCTCGCGCCCCACGCCCTCGAGTCCGAGGGTGACGTTGGCCTCGACGGTGTCGGCGAACAGGAAGGTCTCCTGCGGCACGTAGCCGATCGCGCGGCGCAGGCGTGCGATCGGCCAGCGCCGGACACACCGTCCGTCGAGCAGCAGCGTCTCGGGCGGCGGGTCGTACAGGCGCACGAGCAGTTCGAGCAGCGTCGACTTGCCGGCGCCGACCGGCCCCACCACGGCGACGGTGGCGCCGGGCGGGATCTCGAGCGCGATGTGTTCGAGCGCGGGGGTGTCGGCGCCGGGGTAGCGGAAGGTGAGATCGCGCACCTCGATGTGTCCCTCGACGCGCGCGGGCGCGTGGTCGGTGTCGGCGCCGTCGGCGATCTCGGCGGGGGTGGCGAGCACCCCTGCGATGCGAGCGAGCGAGGCGGTGCCGCGCTGGTAGAGGTTGACCACGAAGCCGATCGCGCGCATGGGCCAGCCGAGCTTGAGCAGCAGGACCTGGAACGCGACGAAGTCGCCCACCGAGATCGCTCCCGCGAGCGCCATGTGTCCGCCCTTGACGAACACGATCGCGGTGGCGAGTCCCATGAGCACGCTCATGGAGGGCTGCAGGACGCCGTGCACGAGCTGCAGCCGCATGTTCTCGTCGCGGTAGGCGAGGTTGCGTTCGCGGAAGCGTTCGAGGAAGTGCGGCTCCTGCGCGAAGCCCTTGATCACGCGGATCCCGCCACAGAACTCCTCGACCGCACTGCTGAGTTCGCCGAAGCTCGCCTGCACGCGCCGGTAGCGGGCGTGGATCACGCGCCCGAGCCGGTAGACGATCCACGGCATGGGCACGAGCGGCAGCAGCGCCCAGGCGGTGAGCGATCCGGACAGCGAGACCATGGCGGGCGGGATGAGCAGCAGGTACATGCAGGTGTCGAGACCGAGCAGCAGCCCGAGCGAGCTGAACCAGCGCACGGCCTCGAGGTCGTTGGTGGCGCGGCTCATGAGGTCGCCGGTGCGCGCATGGTCATAGAAGCGCGGCGGCAGTCGTTCGAGGTGGGCGAACAGTTCGGCGCGCATGCCGTTGGCGATCCGGTGCGAGGCGCCGAAGAAGTAGCGTCGCCAGAGGTAGCGGTAGGTGGCGAGCAGTGCGCTGAGCCCCATGTAGGCGCCGGCGATCCACACCAGCGGGAGCCAGCCGCCGAGCAGCACGACGTCGTCGATCGCGAGCTTGAGCACGAGCGGCAGCGAGACGTCGGCGAGGTTGACGAGGATGAGGCTCAGCGAGCCGAGCAGGAAGGCGCGCCCGTTGCGCCGCATGTGGCGCAAGAGCAGCGCGCGCCCCACGCGGCGCTCGGCGGCGGTCGTGGAAGCTTGGGTCTCGGCCGGGGACGCGGACACGGTGTAGCCTCGTTGCTGGCGCACCTGGAACGACGGCAGGCGAGCACGAGGCGCCGGAGCCTCGCACGGAGCGCCGATCACCCGCCGCTCGGAGGCCCGAACCGGCGGGCTGCCGGGAGCCCGCCATCCTAGAGCGAGGGAACCCCATACACAAGCGCCGTGCGTGCCGGGACTCGGCCCGGCACGCACGCTTCGGGCTCGCTGCCCGGTGGTGGGACTGCGCCCGGTTGCTCAGCAGCCGGAGCGCTTGCGCGCCGCGGCCAGCACCCCGGCCGCGAGCAGGACCGCGGCCGCCCGGGGCTCCGGAACCGCGACGTTGGCGAAGAACTGCGGGCTCGAGATCGTGACCGGGTGGGGAACGTTGTTGGACGACCGGTAGTAGTAGATCCCGATCCGGACACTGCCGGTATTCGTGTAGGGATTCGAGAAGAAGACGCCGTCGACGTTGGCCGAGACCGCTCCGGCGGTGCGCGAGATCGAGAACGTGTACGGTCCGGCCGGCGCCGAGGCGTAGCTGTATCCGCCCTGATCGCGGCGGTACAAGGGACCGGGGTATTCGGGATAGTCGGCGACCTCCACCAGCGAACTCGTGACCCAGTGCACGCCAGCGGCGTCCACGAGTCCCACGCCGAACAGCCCCTGATCGAGCGCCGGGTCGACCCCGGGATGGGTGAACGTCAGGCTGAAGTCCCCGGTGTAGACGGTGGTGCTCACAAGCGCCGAATGCACGACGTCGGGTGCGGGGCCGTACGGCGGCGCGTTCATGTTGGCCTCTGCGTACACCGCGGGGCTGTAGGTGATCGCCTGCGCGCTCTCGTTGAACACGAAGCTGTCGGTCGTCGAGGTCCCGGCCTCGACGAACAGGGCAGCGGCGTTCGCACGCGCGGCGAGCGACAGCAGCAGACAGGCGACAGCCCAGCTCCACAGGCGGGGCCAACGGGAACGCGCCGCGCAGGTCACTGGCGTGGTCGGTTGCGAGTCGGGGCCCATCGGATTTCTCGATACGAGCTTCACGGACGTTCGCCAAAGCCTAGCATCGGAAGTTGCGGGCGTCCACCTCCTCTCGGCTACCGTCTCCCCTGCCGGACTGCGCCCGGTGCGCGCGACCGCCCGACCTATCCGTGGGCGCGCAGCCCTCCTGCCGCCTGCCGTACACGGCAGCCCCGCCCCGGTGCGGGGCATGACCGCGGCCCGCGGCGTCCCCGCCCTCGCGCCGCCTCAGGGTTCGCGGCGGCAGACCTCCCACCAGGCGCAGCCGGCGAGGTGGTCGTTGACGAGTCCCATGGCCTGCATGAAGGCGTAGCAGGTGGTGGGGCCCACGA
>RFJN01000383.1 GCA_003694875.1 Planctomycetota bacterium
ACGCGACCGGAGGCGATTATCTTTCCGGTGGCGCCGATCCGGCGGCACAGCAGCCGCAGCAGCCCTCACCGTGAGAGGGAGACGTCGCGGCCCCCCCCCGCGCCGGCCTCAGCCCTTGACGACCGCGAGCGGCCGCAGGCGCGCCACCACCCGCGAGATGCCGGCGAGTTGCACCGCCCGCACCACCTCGGCGACGTCCTTGTAGGCCTCGGGCATCTCCTCGGCGATCGTGGCGTAGCTCGCCGCACGCACGAGCACCCCGCGCTCGCGCATCTCCTCGCGCAGCCTGCGCCCCTTCGCCTCGCGCATGGCCTGCCGGCGGCTCATGCGACGGCCCGCGCCGTGACAGCTGCTGCCCCAGCTCTCGCGCATGGCCTGCTCGGTGCCGATCAGCACGTACGAGTAGGGGCCCATGTCGCCGGGGATCAGCACCGGCTGGCCGAGATCGCGATAGTCCGCGGGCAGCTCCGGCCGCCCCGGCCCGAACGCGCGGGTGGCGCCCTTGCGGTGCACGCACACCGTCATGCGCCGGCCGTCCACCTCGTGCTCCTCGATCTTCGCGATGTTGTGCGCCACCTCGTAGACCACCCGCAGCCCGATCTCGTCGGGCCGTGCGGCGAGCGCCTCGGCGAACGCCTCGCGGATCCGGTGGCTGATCAGCTGCCGGTTGGCGAAGGCGAAGTTGACCGCCGCGCGCATGGCGCCGAGATACGCCTGTCCCTCGGGGCTGCGGATCGGGGCGGCGGCGAGCTGGCGGTCGGGCAGATCGATCCCGTAGCGCTCGGCCGCGCGCTGCATGACGCGCAGGGTGTCGCTGCACACCTGGTGCCCGAGACCGCGCGAACCCGAATGGACGATCACGGTGACCTGGCCGGGCGCGAGGCCGAGCCGTCGCGCGACGGGCTCGTCGTGGATCGCGTCGACGTAGCCGATCTCGGCGAAGTGGTTGCCCGAGCCGATCGTGCCGAGCTGCGGGCGTCCGCGCTCGATCGCGCGCGCGCTCACGCGCTCGGGCTCCGCCCCCGGCATGCGCCCGTTCTCCTCGATGTGCGCGAGATCCTGCTCGGTGCCGTAGCCCTCGCGCACCATCCAGTGCGCGCCCTCGCGCAGCACCGCCTGCAGCTGCTTGCGGCCGAGCGACAGCGCGCCCCCCTTGCCCACCCCGCTCGGCACCTTGCGGTAGACCGCGTCGATCACCCGCTCGAGCGCGGGCTCGAGTTCGGAGCGCTCGAGCCGCGAGGCCATGAGCCGCACCCCGCAGTTGATGTCGTAGCCCACCCCGCCGGGGCTGATCACGCCCTCGTCGAGATCGAACGCCGCCACGCCCCCGATCGGGAAGCCGTAGCCCCAGTGGATGTCGGGCATGGCGAGCGAGTAGCGCACGATGCCCGGCAGGCAGGCGACGTGGATCACCTGCTGCAGCGCCCGGTCGGCCAGGATGTGCTCGAGCAGCGGCTCGGTCGCGTACACCCGCCCCGGCACGCGCATGCGTCCCTGGCGCGGAATCTCGACGATGGCGGGGTGGATGCGTCGCAGTTCGTAGCCCTCGAATCGCATGCTCACCGTCCCTCCCGTGCGCCGGCCCGCGCCGGCTCAGACGTCGAGGATCACCTGCGCCTCGAAGCCGCCCGGCACCTCGCGCACCGCGAGTTCGTGCCACGTCACGCCCTTGACCTCGGTCTCGAGCGCGTGGCGTTGCGGATCGATCGGCTCGCCGCGCACCACGCCCTCGATCCGGCCCACCTCGAGATCGAGCCGGCGCACCTGCGCCTCGGCGTACACCTCGCCGCGCGCCTGGATCTGCCAGTTGATCTCCTCGAGCCAGGCGACGAGCAGCCCCTCGCGGTCGCCGGGATCGGCGTTCGCCTCGATCGCGCGCTCGCAGCGCGGCTCGACCGTCGAGCGGTCGCACACCACCTCGAGCAGCGCGAGCGCGGCCTGCTCGAACAGCTCCTCGAGCGTGCGCCCCCAGGCGCGAAAGCCCACGTCGGCGGTGTGATCGATCGGTTCGTGCCCGGGCTGCACGCCACCCCTCCCTCGTGCGCCGCTCGCGACCGCCCGGTGCTGGCACGCCCGGAAGGATTCGAACCTTCGACCTGCGGATTAGAAGTCCGCTGCTCTATCCAGCTGAGCTACGGGCGCGCGCGGGCCGCGATCGCGCAGCGTCATCATAGCGGCTGCGCAGGGAGTACACCACGGTGCCGGGGCCGGCCGGAGGCTCAAAAATCGACCACGAACTGCGAGAGCCGCTGCAGCTTGCGGTAGGCGCCGGTGATCACCACCAGCCCCTCGCGCTCCCCCTTGCCGTGCTCGGCGAGCCAGCGCTGGCTGCGGTTGAAGTAGCCGGCGAACGCCTCGTCGCTCGCCTCGCGCGCGAAGTAGGTATCGCGCCGTACCGTGAACAGCCGACAGATCGGTTCGCCGCGCGCGATCTCGATCCGCTCGTGCGCCGGATCGAGCTCGAGCACCGCGTGCCAGGGGTAGGAGGCGGGATACCAGTCGGTGTCGACGAGCGCGGAGAGCACGCGCCAGGGGCGGGTGCGGTTGGGCACCTCGGTCATGTAAAGCAGCTCGTTCGGATCGGTCCACAGGAACAGGAAGGTCGAGACCTTGACCTGGTTGCGGATCTCCTCGTAGACCTCGTCCGAGATCACGTGCGGCACC
>RFJN01000384.1 GCA_003694875.1 Planctomycetota bacterium
CCAACGCCCCGCGGCGACGGCGAGACGCCGTCGCTCCGACAACTGTGGGGCGTCTCGCGTGTCAGTGATCCGCTCGCGGTGTGCCGCCTCGTCGGGAAGCCCCTTGCCATACGGGCCGACGAAACGACGCAACGCATTTCTGTAGGCTAGGTTGCGGATTTCCGCGTCCGTTTGCTCGAGGGCACCGGTATCAACCCCGCCCCTGCAAGGCATGGGGGCAGACGGCAGGAGCCCGTGCAGGCTGTGCACGCAGGTGATTTCGTCGCGCACGAGGCGGCGACGAACGTCGCCGGCGAACGGTGAGGAGGCGTCGGCGCGCGAGCTGCGAGCGACGACACGGCGCCGCTGGCGTGCTTCGCCTTGCTGCGCGGGAATCGTTCCACCCCTGCCCCCGCCCGCGATCCCCCTGCGCTGGGACGGGACCGACCAGCCCAGCAGGAACCCGGGTCAGTCGAGCGGAAGCGGGGCGCCGTAGTCGCGCTGGATCTGGTGCATGTAGCGCGCGACCTGCTCGATCTCGCCCTCGATCACCGGCTGGAAGCGTTCGGGCGCCTGCGCGAGGGCCTCGTGGTAGGCGCTCTGCGCCTTGCCGAACGCGTCGAACGCGGCGTCGAACTCGGCCTTGCGTCCCACGGGCTCGGTCTCCGCGTAGGCGCGCTCGAGGTGTCGGGCGCCGATCTCGCGCCACAGCCGCGCCCGTCGCATGGCGGGGGCGTCGAACAGGGGCGCGTGGGCGCTGCTCGCCGCGCGCACCGCCGCGCGTGCGCCCTGTGGTTCGGAAGCGCATCCGGCGAGGCAGAGGGTTGCGGTCGCGAGCGCGGCGAGAGCGACGGCAGGCGGTGGGGTGGCGCGCACGGTCATGCTCCGAACACGTCGTCGAGCGCCGATTCGGCCTGATCGCCGAAGTCGGCCGCGATGCTCTCGCCCGCCGGCGCCTCGGTCCGGCGCGCGATCGTGTCGAAGATCCGGTGCAGCTTCTTGCTCGCCTCGGCGGCGTACAGCCGCACCATGCCGACGGTGGTGCTGTCATCGAACATGGTGCACAGGATGCAGCGGTCGGCGATCAGCGTGAGCTGGATGTGGTCGTTCTTGCCCTGGTGGCTGAGGATCGTGAACTCCTCCTCGCCGAGCAGCCGCGCCATCTCGCGGGTCGCGGCGAAGGAGGCGGCCACGAGGGCGGAGAGGGTGTCGACGTTGAGGCTCGAGGTGAGCCCGGCCTGGGTGACCGCGTGCCCCTCCTTGTCGATCAGGATGTTGGCCTTCGCGCCGCTGAGCTTGAGGAACTCCTCGAGCACGTCGTTGATCCGGTCCACGTCGTCCCGGTAGAAGACGAGACGCGTCTCCCGCATCTGCTCGCTGTTCTTGCCGATCATCGCGTCATCCTCATCGTCGAGCGCCGGGAGCGGTTCACAGATTGGCGATCCACTCGTTGAGCTTGCCAGACACGAGCAGGTATACCACCCCGATCACCACGAGCGCGAGCAGCGCGTAGATCGCGTAGAACACCGCGTTGCCGGATCCGGAGCGTCGCGTCTCGGGGCTGCGCGCCGGCGGTGGCGGCGGGGTGCGGCGCCGGGCGGCGGTACGCAGCGGATCGCGTTCGCGCGGCGGCGGCGGGCTCCGACGGGGTGGGCGCGCCGGCTCGCTGCGCGCGGGGCGTTCGGTCTGCGCGGCACCCTTGCGCCGTTCGGTCGCGGGAGGCGCCGCGGTGGCGGTGGCGGTCTCGAGAGCACTCTGCCGCTGCAGCTTGGCAGCGGGCTTGCGAGTTGGTGCGGGCCGGTCGCTCGTCGAGATCTCGCCCGAACTCGCCTTGGCCGCCTGCGCGCGGCTTTCGGTGCGCGCCGGCTTGCGGGAGCCGACCCCGTACTCCTTGTTGAGCTTGGCGAGCACCATGGCGCTGAGCTTCTTGAGGGTGGGGAACACCCCCTCGCCGCGGATCGCCACCGCCTCGAACGTGGGGCAGCCGTACCAGTTGAGCTTCTCGTCGAGCTCCTCGACCGGCATGGCGTCGGGCAGATCGCGCTTGTTGTACTGGATCACGAGCGGGATCTTGCGGATATCGAGCCCGTTCTCGCGCAGGTTCTCCTCGAGGTTCTTGAGGCTCTCGATGTTCTCCTCGAGCTTGGAGCGCTGGCTGTCGGCGACGAAGACCACGCCGTCCGCACCCTGCAGCACGAGCTTGCGCGTGGCGTTGTAGTACACCTGCCCCGGGACGGTGTAGAGCTGGAACTTCGTGCTCATGCCGCCGACCTTGCCGAGATCGAGCGGCATGAAGTCGAAGAACAGCGTCCGGTCGCCCTCGGTGGCGATCGAGGTCAGCTCGCCCTTGCGGTCGCTCGGCGCCTTCTCGTGCACGACCTCGAGGTTCGTGGTCTTGCCCGACAGACCGCAGCCGTAGTAGACGATCTTGCAGTTGACCTCTTTGCGGGCGAAATTGATCTGTACCATGGCTCCTCGATTCGTTCTCGCCGCCGCAACCGCAGCGCTCAGACGCGCCGGTTGCGGATCCGGTACGCCGTGCTGTCGATCTCGATCAGCACGTTGTCGAGTCGCGTGGTCCGGGAGGTGATCGCCACCAGGTACGCCATCTCCAGATCCACGAACACCATCCTTCCCCAGGAGGCGGTGAGGATCAAGCGCTGGAATCCGTCGCGCCCCACCGCCTCGAGTCCCCGCAGCGACTGCCCGATCATGGCCGAGGCCTGCGCCGCCACCGTGCTCTCCTCGAGGTCGCCGAGCCGGGCGTGCACCACGATGCCGTCGCGCGTCAGCACCATGCTGCCCTTGACGCCCGCCACCTGGTTGAGGTCCTCGAGGATCTCGATCACACCACGTTCCGCCTACCGGTACAGTTCGTGTTCGATCCAGCGCTCGAGCGCGGCCTCGGTCCGGTCGAGTCGCGCCTCCGGCGAGCACAGCAGCGCGAGCCGCAGCTCACCGAACTGCACGAGCACGCACAGCCCCGAGTCCGCCTCGAACACCGCGGTGCGCAGCCGCCCCATGTCCATGCGCAGCGAGCAGGTGAACGCGGCCTCGAAGATCGGGTGCAGCGACCGCGCGAGCTCGGCCGGCTGCAGCGACGGCGGGCCGCAGTAGCCGCGCACGCTCCCGTCGCCGCCGAGCCCGATCGCGGCCTCGAAGCCCTCGAGGTGCTCGCGCAGCCAGTGCAGCCGATCGTAGAGCAGATCGGGATCGCGCAACAGCGCGAGATCGGGCGGCGGCGCCTCGTCGGCCCGCCGTCCGCGGCGGTTCGCCTTGTGCCGCTGCCGTTCGGCGAACCGTCGCACGCGCTGCTCGAGATCGAGGCGCTCGCCGCGGGCGGGCAGCGTCATGGCCTTCTGCAGCAGTGCGAGCGCGCGCTCGTCCTCCGGGGCGAACTCGAGGATCGCCTCGCAGCGGCGGATCGCCTTGCGCCGCGCACCGATCTTGGTGTACAGCTCCGCGAGGTCGATCAGCGCGCGGTAGCTCGTGCGGTTGCGGTCGAACGCCTGCTCGTAGTACTCGATCGCGAGCAGCGCGTCGCGCGCGAGCCACTCCTCGCGGAAGCGGTCGAGCCGGATGCGGCCGAGCACGTACCACGGACCGTCGTGCTCGGGAAAGCGTTCGATCGCGCGGCGGCACAGCTCGAGCGCCTTGTCGTACTCGCCGACGTCGCGGTAGGCGGCCGCGAGCCGCGTCAGCGCGGCGGGATCGTCCTCGCGCTCGCACTTGCGGCGCAGCTCGGCGATCTCGTCCGCGAGCCCCTCGCGCTTGAGCAGTCGGTAGGCGGCCTGCATGGCCTCGGAGTGGGGGAAGCGCTCGAGCCCGCGCTCGGCGATATCGAGCGCCTGCTCGAGATCACCGGCCTGGATCTGCTCGCGCACCGCGGTCGCCGCCGCGAGCGGCGAGACCAGGGCGGCCTCGTGGTTGCGTCGGCTCTTGCGGCGGAAGACGTCGAGAAGCCCCACGGCTCGTGCCTCGTGCTCCGGCGCCCGCGGACGCCGCCCCTCCGGGATCGACAGAACCTTTTGTTGTTGCGCGGGTTCCGTCGAAAAAACGGCCGATCGCAATGATACCATCGCGGATCCGGGGTGTCAAACGCAGCGGGCCCGGGGGGGAAGACGGAGTTCCAAGCGGCGCAAGCTGTTGGAACGCGAGGCGTCCTGCGATCGCCGGGGGCTGGCTCCGCCCCGCGATGTACAGGCGGCGGACGCCGTGGCGCCCGCCGCCTGCGTGCGGTGCGTCGGTCTCGTTCGCGCGCGGGCTCAGTGCCCGCTGCCCTCCACCGCGTGCTCGTAGCGGTAGTAGATCTCGAGGGTCAGCGCGTTGATCGCGGTCGCGTA
>RFJN01000385.1 GCA_003694875.1 Planctomycetota bacterium
CCGCACGGGGCCGCGATTTGGCCACCGGCACCCGCGCGGCGCGTGCCGGGCGGTCGCCCCCCCCCGGCCGTGGCGACGGCGGGGGAGGGAGGTCCGCCGCTCTCCCGCAAGCCCCACCGGTCGCACCATGCCGTCACGCTCCCCGGTCTGGTCCCCAGGTTCTCTGTGTCGCTTCGACGGCGACGCCGGGTACGAGCAGCGCAGCAGCGAAATTGTTACAAGGCGCCCAGGGCCCCGGGCTCCGGAAACTCGGCGAGGGCGTTGGTCGCGGGCCCGTTGTGTGGGCGGGGGGCCAGGCTGGTAGCGCAGGCCGGTGTCGTCCCTCCTCCCCCGCAAGCGCGCGTGCAACACAGCCCGCCCCGGCCGATGCCTTTCCCGATCTTCCCGGGTTCCCGGGTTCCTCATTGCCCGTTCGATGCCGTCCTCGAGCCCAGGGCGCGGAGAAGGAAGGCTGTACTCAGGACCGCACGAACGCAGCGATTCGGTTCGCCGTGAGTTCCGTTACGGGATGTCGTGTCCCGCAAGGTGGTGCAGGAAGGCGAGGCCGCGGGTGGACGAGCGCACGCACCGCCGCAGCCGGCTCTCGCGGGCCTCGAGCCACAAGGAGTCCAACGAGACCGCCGGGGCGAGCGGCGATGGGCGGCCTGTCTCGCCCTCAGTTCGCCGGCGGCACCCGGCGCTGCACCGCGGGAGAGAGCCCTGCGAACACGAGGCCGAACAGGCACAGCACTACGAGCGCCGATACGCCCGCATTGGCGCGGGCGTAGGCCAACAGGAAGCGGCTGCGGTATCGTCCCGGCTGCCAGGCGCCGGCGTTGCGGTAGGCCTCGACCGCACGCTTCCAGTCCGCCTCGGCGGCCGCGCGTTCGCCACTGCGTTCGTAACAGCTCGCCATGATCGCGCGGGCCTGATCGGCCAGCGACGGGTCGAGCTGGCGCGCGAGTTCGACGAAGCCCTGCACGATGGACGGGAAGCACTGCAACCGCGCGACGCGGTACGCGCCCGGTCGCGAGAGCGGTGCGAGCACGGCGCGCCGCACCCAGCCCCGCTCCTCCCCCTCCGGGCTGTGCACCTCGAGCCACGTGGAGGCCGAATCGGCATCGGAGTCGTCCTCTTCCGAACCGACCGCAAGCAACACTTCGCTCCGGTGCAGCGGCCTCAGGACGCTGAAGGCAAAGCCGGGGCCGGACCGCAGCGCCGGCCCGACCGAGACCTCCCGGGCCACCTCAAGCGCAACGCGCGCGAGGGCGCGCCCGGCCTCGGTCTGTCCGGGTGCGAGGACGGCCGCGCGCAAGAGGCACGCGGTCGTCCACGCGCGCGCGTCCGCATCGGCGGGAGGCTCCGAGGAGGCGAGCACCCAGCGCTCGGCGAGCCGACGCCGCACCGCGTGCAGCGCCTCGCGCTCGCGCAGCAGTTCGTCGATCGTTGCGCGCGCCGCGCCGAGCACCAGGGTATCGCGCTCGAGGTGGCGACTCCGCAGCCGGCTCACGATGTGTCGCAGCCGTAGTCGGTCGCGTTTCTTGGGGTCGTCGGTCTCGGCGAGTTGGGCCTCGAGCGCGCCCGTGCTCTCGATCCCGAGCGACTGCTCGAGCTGTCGCAGCGTTTCGGGGAAGCGCTCCTGCATGGCGAGCAATACCGGAGCGCAAGCGGTCTCGCCCCGCAACAGCCCCTCCAGAAGCCAGCGCACCGCCTCGCTGCGGTGCGAGAGGAAGACTTCCCGCGCCCTCTCGCGCGTCTCGCGCGCCACGGCCGGATCGTTCGCGAGCGCGAGCGCCGCCGGGAAAGCGGCCTGCGGCTCGATCGCCTCGAGGAGTTCGAGCACCACCTGCCGCAGTACCGGTGCGCGCACCTTGTGTTGCTCAACCGTATCACCGATCGCAACCTCGATCCGCTCCCCTTGCCCCGTCTTCAGACGATCGCGCAGCCACGCGATGGCGGGTTCCCCGTACGCCGCCATCACCTTCGCGATCTCCGAGCGCTGAGACGCCGAGCCGAGATAGGCCTGCCACAGCAGCACCGGCAACAGACGCACGTCCTTCGTCGCGGCCATGGTCTGCAGCGCCGCACGACGCTGCGACGCGCTGCCGTTCTCGAACGCATGGGCCAAGGCCACGATCGCCCGCTCGTCACGCAACGAGACGAACGTCCCCGTTCCGGCCACGCGCTGCACCATCGGCGGCCGCTCGGTGTAGACGTCGAAGTCGACACGCCATGCAACCGGCAGCCCGGGCAGCACCGGCGGGATCTCGACGATCTGCTCCCGTTCGATCTCACCGAGTTCGACCACCACCGGCCGCCCGTCGACCAGGATCGCCCGGTGGCGCACCCCGTCGAGTTCGAAGCTCGCACCGATCTCTGCGAGTTGCACGAGGTCGTAGCCCCGACGCTTCTGCGCACGCGCCGCCTCGAGTTGCTCGGCGAGCGGCAACACGCGCCAGCCGCGCACCCGAACCCGCAGCCGCAGCCCCACGAGCAGTTCCTTCTCGCGCCGCTGCACCACCGTGCCGCGCACGACCGTCCGCAACGCAGCCGGATCGAAACGCGCCTCGACGGACTCGATCTCGACCTTCCGGCTCTCGTTCGCCGGTCCACGCTCGCGCTCCGAACGGGCCGGATGCACCGCCAGATCGGCGGGCCGAAGCGGCCGGATCGCGCTCACCTCGTCGCGCCGACACCGCCAGCGCTCGCCCCGCGGCGTCTGCAGTTCCACCTGCGTCGCGTCCACCGCGACAACGAAGCCGCGTACGCCATTGATCTCGACAGGTCGGCCCGGCCGCAGCGCCACCCCCCGGATCTCCACCGCCTGCGGAGAACCCGCCGAGGGGGACGCCCCCGCCCGCGGCGCTCGGCGATACGCTCGAACCCGCCGCAGGTCGATCACCGCGAGAGCACCCTCGCCCTCGAGAGGCGAAAGCACCAGATCGGGTGGTTCGTAGCGCACGAACCGATACGCCACGAGCCCACCCCCCGTGTCGATCTCCACCGCAACCCCATTCTTGAGCGAGCGCGCCCAGCGATCGAGTGCCGCAGCCGGACGCTCGCCGGTCTCGGGCTTCGGCTCGGCCGGCACCGCATCGTCGACGGCGACCACCTCGACCGAAACCGCCCGTCCCTGCTCGTCGAGTTCGATCTGCACGACGCTGCGGCCTGGAACGAGGAGCGAGCGTCCGGCGGCCTGCATCCGTCGCAACTGTTCGACGGCGGCGGGAGCGAGGACGAAACTGCGCCCGTCGCGCAGTGCGATCAGGGGCACCGCGTCGGCGGCACTCTCACCGGGGTCGAAGAAGGCGTAGTGCCCCTCGACACGCTGCGACTGCGCGAGCGCAAGGCCACAGCACGCGACTGCGGCCAACGCCGCAGCCAGAAGACCCATCCCGCTCGCCGTATGGACCCGCATCGCAACCTGCATTCAACCACCCCCCCGGGGGTGTGTCAACGAGAGCAGCCCTCGCAGGCTTCACGTTGAAGCGGCACGGGATGCGGCATATGATCCACGACGGGTCTACGAAGCTGCGGGCGCGAGGGCGAGGGCGACGGGGTGCAGATCACCAAACTGCTGTTCGGCGAGATCGCACTCAAGAAGCAGCTCGTCACGCGCGAGCAGGTCGAGGAGTGCCTCGAGATCCAGAAGCGCCTCAAGGAGATGGGCATCTCCAAGACCCTCGGCGCGATCATGCACGACAAGAAGTACCTGTCGATGGTGGAGATCAAAGAGATTCTC
>RFJN01000386.1 GCA_003694875.1 Planctomycetota bacterium
CCCAGCTCGACTTCGGCCGCGTCGCGGTGGGCGGCGAGGCGTCGGTCGAACTCGCGATCGAGAACACGGGGCTGCGCGACCTCGTGGTGCGCGGCTGGAGTGTCTCCGGCACCGACGCGGCCGCGTTCTCGGTGGACAGCGGCGATCTCGTCGTCGCGCCGGGGACCACCGAGCGCCGCAGCGTTCGGCTGCGTCCGCAGGCCATGGGGCCGCATGCGGCCGAACTCGCGCTGGTCACGAACGACCCGGCGCAGCCGTCGGTGCGCGTGGACCTGCGTGGCGAGGGCGCGAGTCCGCCGGTGCTGCGGGTGCGCGTGGACGGCCAGAGTTCGGGCGCGACGGGCGGCTCGGCCAACGTGCAGGCGCTGTCGTTCCCCGACACGCGTCGGACCCGGCAGTCCACGCTCGATCTCGTGATCGAGAACGGCGGAGGGGCCGATCTGCATGTGACGCAGATCCGGCTCGACGGCAAGAATGCAGCCGACTTCCAGATCGACGCGAGCCCCGCCATCGTGGTCGCGGGCGCGCGGCTCGTACGCACCGTGACCTTCGCGCCGCTCGCCGAGGGGCAGCGCGAGGCGACGCTCACGCTCGTCACCGACGACCCCAACGCCGCGAGCTACGGTGTGACGCTCGAGGGCACCGGACTCGAGGCGCCGCGGCCGCTCGCGGTGCTCGTCACGCCGTCGCTCACCTTCCCGAGCACGAGCACCGATCGCCCCGTGCGGCGCGAGCTGCGCGTGCGCAACGACGGCAGCGACACGCTCTCGCTCACGGCGGCGCAGCTCGACGGGGCGCAGGCCGCGGTGTTCGGAGTCGTGCTCGAGAGCACGAGCGTGGCGCCCGGCGAGGAGGTCGCGGTGCCGGTGACCTTCCACCCCACGCGCGCGGGCCGCTACGAGGCGAGCGTGCGGATCGCCACCGACGACCCCGACAGCCCCGAACTCGTGGCGAGCCTGCAGGGTGCTGCGCTCGCCCGCTCTTCGGGTGGCGGCGGTGGAGGCTGCCGGCTCGCGCCGGGCTCCGGCTGCGACACGGGCATCCTGCCGATCGTGCTCGCCCTGCTCGCGCTCGCGGGCTGGCGGCGGCGCGACGGCTGAGGGCGAACGAGAGGACGGGCACGCCATGACGCAGACGAAGCGGTTCCGCACGCGCGAGGGGCGCGAGGTGACGCTCGAACTGTTCAAGTTCGATACCTGTCCCTACTGCCAGCGGGTGTTCTCGGTGCTCGACCGGCTTGGCCTCGAGATCCCGATGGCCGACATCCGGCGCGATCCCGCCGCCCTCGAGCGCCTGATCGCCGTCGGGGGAAAGCGGCAGGTGCCGTGTCTCTTCATCGACGGCGAGCCGATGTACGAGTCGGCCGACATTGCGGCGTGGCTCGAGGACAACTTCGGCCAGCGCTGAAGCGCGATCTCGCCAAGAGCCAACGCCGCCAGGGCGCGACGGGCGGCACCGGTCGGGACCGGCCGCGGGCGCGGGCTCGCCCCGGCGGGAGGCGCTTCGAACCCCTGGGACTCGTGCTGTTCCGCCCGTGTACGTCTCCTGTGCAGGTCGGACGAACCGGGCGTCGCCTCTTCGCCCTTGTGGGGGTGGGCCGGCGGCAGCGATTCGCTGTCTTGCGGTCTGCGGTAATGACCTGAAGGCGCGAGGGGTGTGGCGAACTCGCGGGAACCGTGTCGGGCGGTTCGGCATACTGGAGAGGAGTGGCGGTTGGACCGAGAGGTCATGACCCGCTGCGCACCTCGCGATTTTCACCTTGACAGCGGCGCTCGTGGACCTCACGTTGGAGTGGTGGTGGCGCCGGGAGGATCGGCACGGTGAAGCGGGTTCGGCTTCGATTGCGGGGGGCGGTCGAGGGGTGGTTCGAGGTCGACGCGGCCGACCCGCTGCTGTTCGGTCGTGCGACCGAGGCGCGAGCCCGGCTCGACGACCGGCGGTGCTCGCGCGTGCACTGCCGGATCGAACTCGGCCCCGAGGGCCTCGAGGTCGTCGACCTCGGGAGTCGCAACGGGACGTGGCTCGACGAGCGGCCGATCACGCGGGCCCCGCTGCCCGAACGCTGCCGGCTGCGGCTTGGCGACAGCGTGATCGAGGTGCGGGTGCTCGGCGCGGCGGAGCACGCGAGTGCGTCGCTGTGTGTCCGCTGTGGCCGCGATCTGTCGGGCGAGACCTTCTCGGGCGTCGTCGACCCGGCGCTCGCGGGGCTGTGCGGCGGGTGTGCGGCGCGGGCGGTCGATCGGGGGGCGGTCTTCGACGACGCATTGCGACGCGAACTCGGCGCACTCGGTTTCCGGTCGGCGGTGCTGCTCGAGCGCGACGGTCTCGCGCTGCGGCTGCACGCCTGCCGCATGCCGCTCGAGCAGCCGGTGCGCCTCACGGTGCTTCCCCTCGAGGCGCTCGGGGGGCCCGAGCCGTTGCGGCGTGCGCGGGCGGCAGCACAGCTCGTGCACCCCGGGATCGTGCGCCTCGTCGACGTGCGGCAGGGCCCGCGCCACCTCGTGTTTGCGTACGAGGAGGTCGAGGGGGCGAGTCTGCGCGACGAACTCGAGCGCTGCGGAGGACGGCTCGAGCCCGCGCGCGTGCTCGCGATCGCCCTCGCGGTGAGCGACGCGCTCGTGCACGCGCACGAGCACGGTGTGTTGCACGGAGCGCTGCGGCCCTCGCAGGTGCTGCTCGGGGTCGCGGGCGAGGTGCGGCTGATCGGGGTTGGTATCGGAGGGCTCGAGCGGCCGGGGAACGCCGGGATCGATCCCGCCGCGCTCCCGTACGCCGCGCCGGAGGTGGCGGACGGCCGCTGCAGCCCGGACGTGCGTGCCGAGATCCACGCGGTCGGCGCGCTCATGTACCACATGCTCACGGGACGGGCGCCGCGCGCCGGGCTGCTTGGGGACGAGCAGCCGCCGCCACCGGTCGCCGCGCTCGCCGCCGGGGTGCCGGACACGCTCGCGGCTCTGATCGAGCGCTGTCTCGATCCGTTGCCGCACAACCGGCCGCAGACCGCACGCCTGTTGCGAACGGCTCTCGAGGAAGAACTGCGTCGCTACTACGGCGTGCTCAGCGCCGACGCCATGCTGCTTGCGCGTCTGGCCGCGAACGCGGGACCGCGGCCCGGTGACGCGTTCGAGGAGACCACGCGGCATGTGCGCAACTTCCGGGCGGACGGCGGCGTGACGCGCTTCGGAGGTCGCTTCCGGGGTGACGAGCTGTGCGATCTGCTCCAGATGCTCGAACTCAACGACAAGAGCGGGCGGGTATCGGTGATCGATCCCGACGGCGAGCCCGGCGAGATCGTGCTGCGCTACGGCCGCGTCATCGAGGCGCGCTACGGGGCGCGCTCCGGGCAGGACGCGGTGCGCGCACTGCTCGCGCTCGAGACGGGGCACTTCGGCGTGGTGCTCGGCCCGGTGGCCGACCTCGTGACCACGAGCGGCTTCGCGCTCGGACCGCTGCTGCTCGAGGCGGCCATGCAGCGCGAGGGCGGCGCCGACGACCGCCAGGCCGGGGTGGCCTGAGCGGAGCGTCGTACACTCGCGGCTGGTGGGCAGGGACGCCGCGGTGCCGCGGGAGGCGGTCGGTCAGGTCCTCACCTTTCTGTACCACCTTGGGGAACACGGCTCGGAAGGGCGGCGTCTCGCCGTCGCCCCAACAACGTTGGCGGCTGTGGGTAGGTGCACCGGTTGCCGGGGCTCACGGTGCCATGGCGAGCCCCGACGCCCCGCGGCGACGGCGAGACGCCGTCGCTCCGACAACCATGCGGCCTCTCGCGTGTCGGTTATCCGCTCGCCGTATGCCGCCTCGTCGGAAAGCTCCCTGCCACACCGACCGCCGAAACGACGCAACGCACTTCTGTAAAATACGTTGCGAATTCCCGAATCCGTTCGCTCGGGGGCATTGGCATCAACCCCGTCCCTGTGGGCCGGACGGGCCGTCCTCGAACAGCCGCAGCCAGGCCTCCACCTCCTCGGGGGCGAGCGGGCCGTCGGGCTTCTCCGGTTCCGTCGGGGCGTGGACGCGGATCCTGCGTTCGATCTCGCCGACCGAGACGGTGCGTGCCCCGCGGCGGCGGGCGCGCGCGCACACGCCGCTGTCGTCGCTGACCACCACGTACCGACCCGGATCGCGGGCGTGGTCGACGATCTCCACGATCCGGTCATCCGCACTCTGGCCGCGCGCGAACTCGCCGCGCACCCCGCGCCGGTAGGTCTCGACCTCGAGCACCGGGACGTCGAGCCGGCGGGTGTCCCACACGATGCGCACCGTGTCCCCGGGCGGCCCGCACAGCGCCGCGAGGTGGTGCGCGAGCTGCGAGCGCAGCTCGGCGAGCACGCGGCCGCTCGGCAGACGGCCCGTCCGGTAGAGGTAGTTGTAGCCGTCGACGAGATACAGCCGTGCCATGGCGCCTTCCCCGCGGCGCAGACGACGCGTTCGTCGTCCGCCGGTGCTTCACGGTAGCGGCGCGGCCCGGGGCGGGCAAGGCGCCAACGCGCGGTGTGCGGCGGGCGTATCATGGGCGAACAACTGTCCGTGTCCGTCCCGCGAGGGAGTCGGGGCGGAGGTGATCGGGGCCAGGGGAGGGCAGCGCATGTCGGGTCTGCGGGGGGCGCGCGGGATCGTCGTGCCGTGGCTGGTCGTGGCGGCGATCGCGCCGGGGCTCGTGCGGGCGAAGGAGGCGGGGAGCGCGGCGGGCGTTCGGGCGCGCGAGGTGTTGGACGCGCGCGAGCTCGCGGCGTTCGAGCGCACCTGGCAGCGTGTCGCGCGGGAGGCGACACCGAAGACCGTCATGGTGCTCGGGCTGATCGGGCTCGGCACCGGCGCCCGGATCGACGAGGACGGTACCGTCGTCACGAATGCGCACGTGGCCGCGGGCGCGAGCTACGCGGTGCTCACCTACCACGACGGAACGCGGGTGCTCGCTCGCCGGCTCGGGATCGACTACGACAAGGATCTCGCGGTGCTGCGCCCGGTCGAGCGCAGCGAGAAGCCGCTGCCGTACTTCGAGTTCAGACGGCAACGCCCGCGGGCCGGAGCGTGGGTGGCCGCACTCGGCTATCCCGGCGGGCCCCGTGGTGACGCGAAGCCGATCTTCACCGTGGGACGAGTCGTGCAGCCCGAGGGGCGGGGGATGGCGCAGGTCTCGGGCTTTCTCGACTATGGCGATGCGATCCGTACCGACGTGCCGATCTTCAGCGGCAACTCGGGCGGCCCGCTCGTGGACGCCCAGGGGCGTCTCGTGGGGATCAACGGCGCGGTCGATCTCGCGGCCGCTCTCGGCGCCGACGGGCTCGGCAGCCTCGCGATCCCGAGCGAACTCGTCGAGCGGCGCATCCGTCGGCTCGAGGGGGGCGTGGTGCGGCTGCCGGGCGACGTGGTGCTCGATCCCGCGACGAATCCGCTGCTGCGCTGGCTCCGGGAGAAGCTCGACGCCTCGGTCCGCAAGGAGATGGAGCGGCGGCTCGAGAACGATCCGCTGCGTCCCATGCCGCCCGCGCTCGCGAGAAAACTTGCCGAGGATGCTCTCGAGCACGCCGAACGGGTCGCCGCCTCCCACGCCGAACTCGAGGGCTTCACCCGCTCGGTGCGCCACTCGGGACGCAACCGCGTCCTGCGGGCGAGCATGGCGCGTGTGCTCGAGGACAGGAACATTCCGGTTCGCGCGTTGCACGCGCCCGACGGGCGGGTCGTGGCGGCGACCGATCTGGGCGCGCGCGGGTGCGTGGTCGTGCTCGCGGCGGCCGGAGAGGGCGACGGCCACTTCGAGGACGAGCGCGGCCGGCGCTGGCGGGTGGCGCGCCGCAGCGAGGAGCACGGACTGGCGCTGCTCGAGCCGGTGGGCGAGGCGCCGCCGGTGCACAGGATCGCCGAGCGGCGGGAGGAACCGGCGGTCGGCACCCTCGTGGCGGTGCCGGACACCGCCGGCGAGATCGTGGCCGCGGGCGTGGTCAGCGCGCGCGCGCGGATGATCCCCACCGACCTCGAGGAGCTGATGCAGACAGCGCTGTTCGACCGGCTGCGACGTCCCCTGCGCGTGTTGCTCGTCGCGCTCGAGGAGTTCGGTTCTAAGGAGACCGCCGAACTCGCGCGCCAGATCCGGCGCGCGATCGAGATTCGCTCCGGTTTCTCCTCCGGCGTGCAGGACCGCGGGTTCAAGCACGCCCTGAGCTTCGACGCCCCGATCGACGA
>RFJN01000387.1 GCA_003694875.1 Planctomycetota bacterium
GAAGCGCTTGGTCACCCGCTCGAGAACGATCGCCTCGGTCTCGCCCACGCTGCGCTGCCCCCGGTGCGGTGCGGATCCCCGTGCGCCGCCCTTGTACCCTGAAGATGACTGGAGGTCAAAGACGGCAGCCGGACCGGCGGCTATACGCGGCTGCCTCGCATGGCCCGTCTGCGACGGGTCGGAGGCAGATCCAAGAGCCAGGCGAACGATCGCCTGGTGAACAGCACGCGACAACGGCCGGGGCAGCCTTGGCGAAAGGGAATTGCGTCACGCGACGACTCCGGCGACTCGACGTCCGCAAACCGGGCGCACTCCACGGAGCCCCGAGACAGGCTTCGCACCCACGACGCCGTTCTCGCGATTCGTGTCGAGATCACGAGAGCGGGAGAAGGATCGCGCCTGGAGTCCCGCTGTGTGGGACGAATTCCACCTTGCTCCAACACGTTGCGGGCATTATGCTGAGGTCGGCACCCGACCGACCGCGCCCACGGCCAGACTTGGCGCACGACACAGGAGGCAAGCCGTGCGCGCCACACGCCACAAGTCGCTCCGACTCCTCCTCCCTCTCGTCGCCGTCGGAATCTGCGCCGTACGGTGCCCCTTGGCGCGTGGCACCACCATCACCCAAGGGCCGATCACGGCAAACGAAGCCCAATCGCGCTATCCGGGCGTGACCTTCCAGTCGACGATCGCCCCTTTTGACACCAAACTCGGCAAGCTCACAAGCGTGACGCTATCCCTGTCGTCCTCCATGCAGGGGTCGTTGTTCGTACAAAACAACGATCCCAGCGCGGCCGTGACCGTTCTAGCGGGAAGCGCTATCGCGAGTCAACTGGTGCTGGCGCTGAAGAGCGACCTCAGCCACCCTCTTCTCACGGACGAAGTGACTGCACTGCTGCCCTCGAACGTAACGGTCGCAGCGAACCAATGGGTGAATCAGAATCTGGCGGGAACCCACACCACTGCCGTAAGCCTGACCCAGCCGGCCGACCTTGCGGTGTTTCTTGGCACGAATCCCTTGACCTTCGCGAGCTTCGGTTCGTCGTACGTCAAGACCCTCAACACCTCTCCCGGCGTAGCGGCGAACGTCACAACCGGTTCGACCTCTCACGTCACCTCCAACCTCTCGATCACGTACACCTACGCAGCGTCGGCGTCCACAACGCTCCCAGAGCCAGCGGCGGCCTCGGTGGTTCTGTCGAGCATGGCGATCGTCGGGTTCGCTCTTGCGCGGCAACGCCGAGGCATACGACTACGCGGCTCTGCGCAACGGTGACGGGCACCGTGCCCACACCCCTTGTTCTTCGAGGAATGATCGGCACGTATCAAAACCTCGCCGTTCCTCCACTCGAGTTCGTGCAAGACCGCAAGCGACTCCCGCTTCCATGCCACGAACGCCCTGTCGGCCCGAGTCCTTCCGAGGCTCTGGGCCGGAGTCTGACGCTCCATTCCGGCCCATGGTGGCTTTGGGGGGATGTCGCGGCGGGAGTGCACCGAACTTCTTGACCGATCCGGGCCCATTCGAATGACGGGCGCGCACGTGGCTTGCAGGGTCGGTACGCTTGGCGTCACGCTCCCCCTTCGGCTCTCGATTGCGACGGCTGACGGCTGCACCACTCACTTGCGACGCACAGCTCGCGCGCGTTCGTAGGCGCGGCGCGCTCGCTCGAGCGCGCGCAGGATCTCGGGCGACGCAGGCGGTGGTGCCCCCGCCACCGCCGCCTCGAGCGCGGCCGCGCTGCGTTCGAGCACCGCACGCACCTCGCCGTCCGACGCCGCCACGGGCGCCTGCTCGACCGCCTCCTCGAGGGGCAGCACGCGCTCGAGGACGAGCGCCGCGAGCGCGTCCGCCGACAGTTCCTCCGGCTCCCCCGCCTCGGTACCGGGTTGCGAACGCGCGATCGGTTCGCTCCCCTCCGCCTCGACTCCGGCGGCGGAAGCCGATTCCGAAGCCGGCGCCTGCTCCACCGCGGACTCGCCCTCCGGCGCGCCGCGTTCCGCCACGGCCCGCGCCGCCGGTTCCCCGTCCCCGGCGGACGAGGCACCGCGCTCTCGCGCCGCCTCGTCCACCGCGCGCGACACCCGCTCGGTCGCCTCCACGGCCGCCTCGGCGATCTCGCTCTCGCCGCTCTCGGACGGGACTGCCGGGCCGCCGCCGGGGTTCGTCTCGGCAGGCGTTGCCGCCACCGCGCCCTCGGCCGCCTCCGCCGCCGCGGCCCCCGGTTCGGAAGCGCCCTGCGACACGGACTCGGCCCCGGCCTCCGTGCTCTCCGCCGTCGTCGCCCCGGGCGCGGTCCCGGTCGCTTGCGGGCTCGGCCCCGTGCCCGCGAGCCCCTCGGCCTCGGGCGCCGCGCTCGAACCCGCCTCCGACTCGGATGTCTCCGGCGCGCCGGGCCCGGCGGCCGTCTCGCCGACCGGGCTCTCGCCGCCCTCCACCTCCGGCTCGCCTCCCGTGGACGCCACCGCCGGAGCGGGCTCCGCGCCCCGAGCGGATCCGACCGCCCCCGTCTCCTCCGTCCCCTCGGTCTCGGCCTCCGCCACCACGCCCGGCCGCTCCCCGGCACTCGCCGAGGCGTCTGCCGACTCGCCGGGCGGCGCGGTCGCGGCCGACGCGGGCTGCCCGGTGCGCTCCCGTTCACCTTCGCTCCCGGTCCGGGCCTCCGCGTGCCCGGCCGTAGCCGGCGCGGACGTGCCGGCGACCTCCTGCCGCTCGTCCGGGCCCGCGGGCGTGCCGGAAGCCTCCTCTCGCTCCTGTGCGGGTTCCCGCGGCTCGCTCTCCCCCTGCGTCACCGCGACGGCCGCGGCAGGCTCGGGAGGCTGCGCTGCGACCCGCCCCTCGCCACCGCCCGCCGGCGCGCGTTCGGTCCGGGCCCGCCCCGCCGTCCCGGCCGCCTCGTCCCTCCGTGGTTGCGCTCGCCCCTCGTCCGTCTTCACCGCGTTCGGTGCGCTGCCGGTGACACGCGCCAGAAGACGCCTTGCCGCTTCCGGATCGCGCCCGACGAACCATGCGCCGAGCAGGGCGAGCCCCACGATCGCCGCGAGCACGACACCGCGCGCCCCCCGGCGACGGCCGGGCCGCACGCTCGCGGACGAGACGGGCTCGACGAGGTACGCCGCACTCTCGTCCGACGCCGGCGAGGCAGGCACGGGCACGGGGGCGGGCGATGGCATCGACGGTGGAGAGAACGGCGGCGGCGCGCCGACACGCGGCCCGGTGACGGGCGGACGCGGCGCAGCCGCAGCGCGAGGCGCCACGGCTGCGGGAGGCGGCACCGCTGCGGAAGGCGGAGGCGGCGGTGGTGCGAGCGGCTGCGCCGGCGCCGGAGCGACCGCCTGCGTCGTGCCGGGCCCCGCCGCGGGCACCGGCTGCGGGTGGCTCAGCCCGCCGGGCGGCACATCGATCCCGAGTTCCTCGAGCAGATCGCCCGCACCACGCAGCAGCATCTCGGTGTCGTGCCGCGGCCGCTTCCGGGCGCGGGCCGGTCGCGGCGCACGGCCGCGGCGCGCGCCGGCCTGCGCGCCGATCTCGCTCGCGAACATGCCTTGGAAGGCGTAGCCGCCGAGTTCCACGCTCTCGCCGTGGTGCAGCTCGACCGGTCCCGTCTGGCGCGTCAGCGCGCGCCCGTCCTTGCTCGCCACCACCTCGTCACACACCACCGCGGCGAAGTACTTGCCGCCGGCGCGAAAGATGCGCAGGTGCGTCGTGGCGGGCCCGCCGGTCTCGATCCGGAAGTTGTCGGTCGCCGCGCGTCCGATCTTGACGTTGCCGCCGCCGAGCGGCAACACCTGCACCGCGGTGCCGCCCTGCAGCACCACGACCATGTCGTCGTCGTAGCGCCCCGTATCCGCCTTGATCGTCTTCGCCCCGCGGCGCAGCGTCTCCTCCGACTCCGCGGGCGGCGGCGCACCGCCCGGCCGCTGCAGCGGCAGCTCGCAGCGGATCGTGTACGGCTCGATCGTGATCCGGTCGCCGTCGAACAGCTCGAACTCGCGGTACGGCGGCACCCGCTCGCCGTTGACCCAGGTGCCGTTGGTGCTGCCGAGATCGGTCAGGTAGGCGTGGCCCTGCCGGCGCTGGATCGAGGCGTGGCGCTTGGAGACCCGGAGCGACGGCAGACAGATGTCGTTCGACTCGCTGCGGCCGAGAAAGACGATCCCGCCCCCGTCTCCCTCGTCCGGCAGTTCGAGTTCCTGCACCACGAACGATTCCTTGGTGACGACAAGCCGTCCCACGCCGCCCGTCTCCCTTCGTTTGCCTGCAGCCCCCGCAGCGACCGGGCCGCCTGTCGTACGCGTCGCCGGCTCCCCGCTGCGCCCGGGCAGACTACCCGCGCGGGCCGCACTCCACCACCAGCAGCCGCATGCCCGGATAGACCACTTGGCCCGGCTGCACCAGGACCTCGACGATCAATCCCGTGGCGGGCGCGGAGACGTCGAACATGCCGTCGCGATGGATCAGCTCGATCACCGGCTCGCCCTTGCGTACCGGCGTTCCCGCGCCGTGCAGGATGTTGCACACCGTCGCCGGTTCGAGAAGGTCCTCGACGAGACGCGGCAGCACGAGTTCGACACGCATGGGCACCTCGGTGGCAGCGGCACGTCCGCCCCCTCGCCGCCATCGTAGGTGCGCCGCGGGGCGGCTGCAACGCGCTTGCCCCCTCGATTACGATGCCCGCATGTCCGGTCGTCGCCCGCATGCGTCGAGCGCCCTCGCCACCCTCCCGACCGCCGGCCTCGTGCTGCTCGCGGCGGGGCTCGGCTGGTACGCCGGTCGGCACGAGCCGCTCGACGACGCGGCGCGCGAACCGGCCTCGCGGCCTGCAGCCGCCTCTGCGCGGCCAGGGAGCCCCACGGCGCAGCCCTCGCCGACGCCCGCGCGACCGCCCGCACTCGCCCCGCTGCCGGGCGGCCGCGTGCTCGCGAGCCCCGATCCCCAACACTTCCTCGTGCTGCGCTACCGGGAGACCGATCCGCCCGAGACCGGGCGTCTCGAGATCGAGTCGGTCTACACGCTGCGCCGCGACCCGCAGCGCTTCCTGCGCGCCCCCAACAAGCGCGCCCCGCACGGCCACTACCTCGACGACCTCGGCGCCGAACGGGCGGCCGAACTCGAACGCGCGCAGGCGCGGCTGCAGCGCGAAGCCGCAAGCGGTGCGCTCGATCCCGAGGCCGATGCGCGGCTCGCGGACGCCGCGCGTCGGGTGCTCGCACTCGGTGACGCCACCGCCCTCGAGGCGCTGCTCACCCCGGAGCACCCGCCCTCGGTACGCCGCACGATCGCGGCGGTGCTCGTCGAGGCGGGCTTTCGCAGCGCGGCGCCGGTGCTCGCCGAGTCGCTCGATTCCCAGGTCGCCGCGGACCGAGAGCGCGCCGCGGCGCTGCTGCAACGGCTCGCCGGTCGCCCGATCCCCGACCGCGAGAGCTTCGAGCACTGGTGGGTGCGGCTGCACCCGGCCGAACGGGAGGCGCGCGTCGAACTGCCCGCCGAGGAACCGCCCCGATGAACGACTGGATCGCCTGGCTCTCGCTGCCCGGCTGGTTCGGCACGCGCGCGCCGCGCGCGGCCGACCTCGTGATCGCCGCGCTCGCCCTCGTGGTGCCGCTGTTCTGGTGGGCCGCCGGACAGGCCGCACGCCGCACACGCCTGCACGCAGCGCTCATGAGCACGCTGTACCTCGCGCTCACCGTCGTGGTGGTGGGCTTCGTGCTCTGGGCACGCACGGGCTCGCCCCCGGCGCCACGGCTCGAGGCGGCCTGGTTCTACCGGCCGCTGTACCTCCCGCTTCTCGGGCTGCACATCGTCGCGGCGCTCGCGTCCCTCGCGCTCGGGGCC
>RFJN01000388.1 GCA_003694875.1 Planctomycetota bacterium
CTCAGGCCGGTGGCGTACTGGAACACGTAGAAGTTGAAGTAGAAGTGCGGGATGCGCAGACACTCGAGATCGAGCTGCGGATCGAGTGCAAACCCCTCGCCGTAGTAGCGCTCGAGGATCTCGTGGTAGTGGGTCTGCAGGTCGGCCAGACTCAGCGGCTCGCCGCGCTCGGCCCGCTCGTGGATCCGGTGCTCGAACTCGGCGAACATGACCTGGCGGAACAGCGTGGAGCGGATGTCGTCGATCGCGCGGTTGACCACGTAGGCGCGCATGCGCGGATCGCTCTCGGCCTCGAGCAGGTGGTGGGTCAGCAGCTCCTCGTTGAAGGTGCTCGCCACCTCCGCCACGAAGATGCTGTAGCCGGCGTACTGCGGCGGCTGCGCGCGGCGCGAGTACCACGAGTGCATGGAGTGGCCCGCCTCGTGGGCGAGGGTGTAGACGTCGTTGAGGTTGTCGCCTCGATAGTTCATGAGGATGTAGGGGCGCGAATCGTAGCAGCCCGACGAGTACGCGCCGCTGCGCTTGCCGCGGTTCTCGTAGCGATCCACCCAGCCTCCGAGCAGCCCCTCGCGCAGCGTCTGCACGTACTCGGCGCCGAGCGGCTGCACCGCGCGCGCCACGAGCTCGACCGCCTCCTCGTAGCGGTAGTGGCACTCGAGATCGGGCACGAGCGGCACCATGACGTCATAGAAGTGCAGCTCGTCGAGTCCGAGCACCCGCTTGCGCAGCGCGTAGTAGCGGTACAGCGCGGGCAGCTTCTCGTGCACCGCCGCGATGAGGTTGTCGTAGACCGCCTCGGGCACGTTGTTGCCGAACAGCGCCGCCGCGCGCGCGCTCGGAAACCGCCGCGCCTTCGCATAGAAGACGTTGCGCTTGACCCCACCGGCGAGCGTGGCCGCGAGCGTGTGCTTGTGCGCCTCGTAGCCGGCGTAGTAGCGCTCGAAGAACGCCTTGCGCAGCGGGCGCTCGGGACGGGTCAGGAACGAGCCGTAGCTCGCGTGCGTGATCTCGACCTCGCCCTCCGGGGTCTCGATGAAGCCGAAGCGCAGATCGGCGTTGTTGAGCTGGCCGAAGGCCTCGAACGGCGCCTGCGCCATGTCGCCCGACATGGCGAGCAGCCGCTCCTCGCCCTCGGTGAGGGTGTGCGGCTTGTAGCGCAGGATCTTCTCGAGCTGGAAGCGGTACGGCGCGAGCGTCTCGCTCTGGAGCCAGCGCGCCATGCGCTCGTCGTCGATCGCCATGAGCTCGGGGCGCACGAACGCGGTCGCCTCGGCGAGGCGGGTGTGCAGGTTGCGCACCCGCTCGAGAAGCCCGCGGTAGTGGCTGTTGGACAGATCCTCGTCGCTCTTGCGCCCCGCCCAGGTGTGCAGCTTGCCGAAGAGCCGGTCGGCGCGCACGTCGAGATCGAAGAAGGTGCGCAGCCCCTCGGCGCTCTCGCCGAGCCGCCCCCGCCAGGACGCGAGTTCGGGGATCATCGCCTCGAGGGCGGCGAAGTCCTTCTCCCAGCCCGCCTCGTCCTCGTACAGATCGCTCAGGTCCCAGCGGTCACGGGGATCGATCTCGCTGCGCTCGGGCAGCACGTTGCGCTTCTTCTCGGGGGCGGTTGCCGTCATGGCGTTCGTTCTCCTCACCGGCGGGCACGCGCGCCCGCTCCGACCAGGGAACCGAGGGTAGGGTCGCCGGGCGCGGGGCGCAAGGGCGGCGCGGGCCGACTCAGCCCACCGGCAGCGCGATGGCCGCGCCCACGAACAGCGCCACCGCCAGCAGCGCGTAGCCGAGCGCGCGGACGCGCTCGCCGCGCGAGGCCGCGGTCGCGCACGCCACGAGCGCCTGCAGCGCATAGTAGACCGCAAACGCCCGCGAGGCGTGCGCGATCAGCGCGAAGATGTTCACCGACCACACGAGCGCGATCCCGAGCACGGCCACGAGCGCATAGCCGTCGTGCTCGCGCAGCCCGAGCCGGCGTCCGATCGTCTGCGCGAACAGCCCCCCCGCCCCCACCGTGTCGGCCACCGCGGCGCTGAACTGGCTCATGGTGGCGGCGAAGATCAGAAGCGGCGGAAGCACGGCGGCGACCATCGCGGCGAGGTCGATGATCGCGGTCTCGTCGAGCCGCGGCGGCAGGTCGTGGAGCGTGGGGGTGGCGAGGGCGACGAACACCACGTAGATCCCGCCCGCGATCCACTGCGCGAGCCGCATGGTGCGCACCCGCAGGGCGGCGGAATAGGCGTGACCGAGATAGCGCGAGGTCTCGAAGCCCTGCACGACGAGCAGCGTGCCCGCGAGCACCCGCGCGGTGTGCCACGGATCGAGCGAGGCGGGCAAGGACAGATCGATCGCGCCCTCGCCCCACGCCCGCGCGTCGTACACACTCCAGCCCACGAGCAGCGCGGCGATCACCGACAGCTTGGCCGAGACCGCATAGAGCTCGAGCCACTCGAGAAAGCGCAGCCCCCGGATCCAGCCGGCGAGCCCGATCCCGAACAGCACCGCCGTGGTGATCGCATTCGCCGCGACCGGATCCTGTTCGATCCCCACCGCACGCAGCAGGAACGCCGCGAGCAGCCGCAGGTAGAACGTCACCGAGATCACGTAGGCGAAACCGAGCGCGGTGTCGGCGGCGCGGTCGAAGCGCCACACCCACCGCGGCGGCGCGGCCGCGTCGGCCTCGAGCAGCGGCTCGGCGTACCGGATGTTGTAGCGCACCGCGGCGCCGATCACGTACGCGACGAGCACCACCGCCGCCATGGCGAGCGCGGCGTAGCCGCCCACCGCGTCGCCGAGCACCGGCACGATCACGAGAAACCCGCTGCCGATGATCGAGGCCAGCGGCGTGACGGTCGCATGCCAGGTGGGCGAGTTGCGCACCGCCGGGAGCAGGAGCACGACCGCCGTCACGGCGACGACGACCAGAAGAACCCCGCCCAGCACGTGCGTCCCTCCGTGTTGTCCGGCCCGCGAGCGTGCGCAACGCTACGCGAGCGCCGACCGGGTGTCCAGACCGGAGCGGGGCGGGCGCCCGGGCGGGCGCGAACCTCGGGCAGGCGGCCGCGGACTTGACGCGACGCCGTCCGATCGGTCTGCTTGTCTGCCCCGCTGTGCGGAATCGAGGAGAGCAACCGCCCACGGAGCACGACCGCGCGATCGCCGCCCGCACATGCCGGCGCGATCGCCCAGAGGAGGAGGAGACACGCATGCCCATCGTCGGCAACCCGGCGCCCGACTTCGAGGCGCAGGCGTACTACAAGGGAGAGTTCGTCAACTTCAAGCTCAGCGACAAGCGCGGCCAGTGGGTGTACCTGCTGTTCTACCCGCTCGACTTCACCTTCGTGTGCCCCACCGAGATCCTCGCCTTCTCGAAGAAGGCCGAAGAGTTCCGGGCCCGCAACTGCGAGGTCGTCGGTATCTCGGTCGACAGCCACTTCGTGCACAAGGCGTGGGCCGAAACCGAGCGCGCGAAGGGCGGACTCGGGGGCGTGGACATCCCGCTCGTGGCCGACCTCGACAAGTCGATCAGCAAGAGCTACGACGTGCTCGCGGGCGCGGTGGCGCTGCGCGGGCTGTTCCTGATCGACCCCGAGGGCGTGGTGCAGCACGCCACGATCAACAACCTTGCGGTGGGCCGCAGCACCACCGAGGCCATGCGGGTGCTCAAGGCGTTCCAGTTCGTGCAGGAGCACGCCGGCGAGGTGTGCCCGGCCGACTGGGACGAGGGGGTGGAGCCCATGAAGGCGAGCCCCGAGGCCATGGCCGAGTACCTCGCGACCAGGATCGACTGAGGCGCGCGAGGCGTCCGGGGCGGGGAGACCTCCCGCCCCGGGCCACCGTGCGGGCCGTCGTCACGCAGGCTCGCACAAGCCGCCGCCCTCCGTGCCGAACGCCGCGAGCCACCTCCGGCTCGACTTCGTCGTACGGCCCGGGAAGCTCCGGCGTGCTCGCGTCTCGATCCACGGCGCCCCGCGCGCTCGCGCAGCCCGGGCCATGGAGGCGTGCGCTACTCGGCGTAGCCGCTCAGTGCGATCAGCACCTGCCCGCGCGCGGAATCGAGCACCGCAAAGCCGTTCGCCTCACCGAAGCTTCCGTAGCCCTGCGAATCGAGCGAGAGGAGTTCGAGGTCGGTGCCCGGCCCGAACGCCTGCGCGAGCGCGTCGCGCACCCGATCGAGGCGGCGGGCCGCCTCGGGGGTCGCGGACCGGATGTAGTCTAGGTTGTTCACCACGCGATCGATCGCCCCCGCCGGATCCGGGATCGCGGTGGGCTGCACGTCGTCGATGTAGCGGGCGGCGAGCACCTCGGTCAGCGCCTCGGCCCAGTCCATGCCCGCGGGCCTGTCGATCCCGAGCCGCAGCAGCGTCTCCTCGTGTCCGAGCACGTGGTCGCCAAGCACGTCGGCCACCACCTCCGCGAGATCGCCGAGTCGCGGATCGGCAAACCGCGCGAGTTCCACGGCATCGACATTCCCCGTGCGGCCGCCCGGGCCGATCGGCCCGTCGCTTCCCACACCACCCACCGACATGGCGCACGCTCCTCCCGCCGGCCCGGCCCCCGGGCCCGTGCGCGGCAGCATACCGTGCTCGACCGAAAGATCAACACGAACACACCGTTGCCGCTCCCGGTCGGCGGATTGTCCGTTCCCCCCGGACGCGGTAGGCTACAGATCGGAAGGAGTGCACGCGATGGAGCGCAGCAGACCGGGTCACAGCGCGGGCGGCTTCACGCTGCTCGAACTCATGATCGTGATGGCCATCATCGGTATCCTCGTCTCCATGGCGGTCCCGCGACTTGTCGACGCTCGCAAGCTCGCCAACGAGACCGCCGCGAAGGCCACGCTGCGTGCGATCTTCACCGCGCAGGCCATGTTTCGCGACGGCGACAAGGACAACAACCAGGTCGCCGACTACGCGAGCCAGTTGCACCTTCTGTCCGACGTCGGCCTGATCGATGAACTCGTGGGCAGCGGAAAGAAGCACGGCTATCGCTTCACGCTGCTGCCGAGCCCCGACTGGCAGTTCGCCTGGAGTGCCACGGCGGTGCCGCTTGCCCGGGGTCGCTCGGGCGACCAGTCCTTCTTCGTCGACGAATCGGGGGTGATCCGCTACACGACGACCGGGGTCGCCGGTCCCACCGACCCCGTCATCGGTCGCTGACCGGTCCCGCGCCGGTCGTAGCCGCCGTGCGCCACCACGACACGATCGCCGCCCGCAGCGAGTCGTTGTGCGTCCACGGCAACGCGTGCCCCGCCTGCTCGATCACCTGTTCGGACAGCGAGCCCGCCTCGATCCACGCCACGATCGGCGCGCGTTGCCGCTGCCAGTCGGCCACCGCGTCGCACGCGCCGCGCACCACGAGGCTCGGTGCCCGACGGCGGGCGAGCGGCGGGAGGGGGTGGCGCTGCTGCAGCACCTTGTAGATGGCCGCCCCGCGCCAGACGGTGGGTTCCGACAGCCATGCGAGCCGCTGCGCCCGCACACCGGGGGGCGGCGTGCCGGGGGCGAATTCCTGCTCGAGATAGCGTTGTGCCCCGCGCGCCACGCGCCGCAGCAGCAGCCGTCCGAGCACCGGCGCGCGCAGCAGCCACACCACGGGCGGCGCGCCGGGGCGTTCGACCACGAGGTAGGGGCTCACCAGCACGAGCCCCGCCACCGGTCGCTGTGCGACGTACTGCAGCGCGAGCCACGCCCCCCACGAGTAGCCGACGAGCACCGGCGCGCCCGCGTCGTGTTCGGCCACGAGGCGCTCGATCTCGCCGAGAAGCAGACGCAGCGACGCGCCGCCCACCGGTCGGGTGGGCAGTTCGACCGCGCTGCGGTCGCTCCGCAGCGGCGCGAGCAGCGCCTCGAGATCCCGTCCCCGGCCGGGATTGCCGTGCAATCCGATCCACAACGTCACAGCCGCATCCCCCTCGCTCGCATCCACCGGATCTCCGCGGCGCGCGGGTTGCGGCGGTAGCGCAACCCCGCCGGCGGCTCGTTGGGCCGCTCGCACGGCGGCTCGCCGCGCGCCCAGCGGTGCAGCAACGCCCGCAGCACCTGCGCCTCCCGACGGGCCGCGCGCCGGAGATACGCCAAGTAGTCCCGATCGCGGCCGTCCGAGACCACCACCCGCTCGAGGATCGGTCCGGCGTCCACCCGCGCCGTCATGCGGTGGACCGTGAAGCCCGCCGGCCGCCGCTCCGCGAGCGCCCACAGGTCGCACATGGTACCGCGCTGCTCGGGCAGAAGCCCGTGGTGGACGTTGATGCAGCCGAGCCGCGGCAGGGCGAGCACCGGCGCGCGGTAGATCACGCGCGTACGCGCGTTGATCACGAGATCGATCCCGAGTCGCGCGATCCAGCCGAGCACATCGGGGTCGTTGATCGTCGCCACCCGCCGCACCGGCTTGCCCGCGCGGCGATAGGCCGCGCGCCGCCGGTTGCCGCTCACCCCGGTGAGGTTGCGCAGCAGCGTCAGCCCGAAGCGCGGCGCCCCGAGCGCGACCACGCCCAGCGCCTTCGCCCCGAGCGCCACCGCGGCGTTGTCGAGTTCGAGCAGCGCGGCGACCTCCGGCGCGTCGGCGAGGCCGCACACCAGGTCGTCGTAGTTGCGGGGCACGAACGTGACCCGCGACGTCACGAGCAGCGCACGCACCGGCTCCTCCCTCTCTCCCCGATGCGACCCCGTCGACCGATCCGCGGCTCGCCCGCCAGGTTGCAGCGCGGTCGAACGTGGCGCTACGATACCTCCATGGCCGCCGCGACGCGAAAGCTGCCATCGCTCGGCACTGTGTTCCTCACCGGCGCGACCGGCTTCGTGGGCGGTGCGGTGCTGTCGCGGCTTCTGCTCGAGGGGGCGGCCGAACGGGTGTTCGCCCTCGTGCGTGCCCGCGACGCCGAGCACGCCGAGCGCCGCGGGCGCGAGGTGCTCTTCAAGCTCTTCGGCGAGGACCGGGACCGGCTGCGCAGCGCCGCGCAGCGCATGCGGTGGGTGCGGGGCGAGCTCGGGCGCGAGGGGCTCGGGCTCGAGGCGACCGATCGGGACGCAATCCTGGGCTCGGTCGACACCGTGATCCACGCCGCCGCCTCGACCCGCTTCGACCTTCCGGAACCCGAGGCGCGTGCGATCAACTTCGAGGGTGCGCGCCGGGTGCTCGAACTCGCACGGCAGATCGCACGCGGGGGGCGGCTGCGAAGGCTCGCCCACGTCTCGACTGCCTACGTCGCCGGCCGCCGCAGCGGCCGGATCCACGAGCACGAGTTGCCGGGGCCGGAGGGGCCGTTCTCCAACACCTACGAGAAGACCAAGGCGGCGGCCGAGCGGCTGTTGCGCTCGCACATGGGCGAGCTGCCGATCACCGTGCTGCGGCCATCGATCATCGTGGGCGACAGCCGCACGGGCCGCACCTACAACTTCAACGTGCTCTACTACCCGATCAAGCTGCTGCACCGCGGGTTGCTGCTGTGGTGTCCCGGCCGCCGCAACACGGTGCTCGACATCGTGCCCATCGACTACGTGAGCGAGGCGATCTGCCGGCTCGCCGCCGACCCGGAGGCGGCAGGCGGCACCTTCCACCTGTGCGCCGGCGACGACGCGATCCCGCTGCGCAGCTTCGTCGATCGGATCCGCGACTACTACAACGAACAGCGCACCCAGACCGGCCACGATCCACTGCCGCGGGTGGCGATCATCGGCCGCTGGCGCTGGCGGCTGATCCTGTGGCGCGCGCGCCGCCGCCTGGCGGGCCGGGCGCGCGAGCAGCTCGAGGCGTTCAACCTGTATCTGCCGTATCTGCTCACCGAGAAGATCTTCGACACCACCGAGGCACGCCGCCGTCTCGGCGACGCGCTGCCCTATCCCCCCATCGCGTCGTACCTGCGCAAGGTGGCCGAGTACGCGGTCACGCGCGAGTGGGGACGTCGGGTGAGCTGGGATCCTTCGCTCGTGCACTCGGGTCTGTTCCGTGACGAGGAACTCGGTACGATCGTCGAGGGGGCAGGCGACGAGGGCGAGCAAGCAGCGGTGGAGCGGGACGCATGAAGAGCGAAGTGCGCATTGCCCCGGTGTTCCGCAACATCCTGTATGCGCAGGCATGGGAGGACCCGGAGATCGATCGCGAGGCGCTGCGGATCGGCCCCGGCGACGACGTGTTCGCGATCTGCGCCTCGGGCGACAACGCACTCGCGTTCCTGATCGACGA
>RFJN01000389.1 GCA_003694875.1 Planctomycetota bacterium
CCGGCAGGTGGTGTCGGAGCGGCCGGCTAGGCTCCGGGTGGATTCGACAGACGCGAGTTCCGGAGACGAGCCATGACCAGCACGGCGGCTTCCCCCCTGTCCCGTTCGCACGACGGCGGCGCCGATCGTCGTCCCGCGCGCAGCGCCCCCCTGCTGCGGGGGCTGCGGCCCGCGGCGAACGGGGGGAGCGCCGCCGACGCGCCCGCCTCCGGTCCCGAGGCGCCCGTGGCGCGGTCCGCTACGCCGCTCGTGCCGCTCGCCCAGCTCGAGGCGGGCACGCGGGTGCAGCGGGTGCTGCTCGTCCGGGCGGCGACGCGCAAGGTCGCCCGCAACGGCAAGGCGTATCTCGACCTCGAGCTCGGCGACCGCACCGGCGCGATCGCGGCCAAGCGCTGGGACGTCGACCCGGAGGCGCTCGCGGTGCTGCGTCCGGGCGCGATCGTGCGGGTGCAGGCGCGGGTCGACGCCTGGAAAGGGGTGGCGCAGCTGCAGATCGACCGCTTCGAGCGCGTCGATCCGGACCGCGTCGATCTCACCGCCCTGCTGCCGAGCACGCCGTTCGACATCGAGGAGATGTGGACGGAGTTGCGCACGCTGCACGCCACGATCGAGCACCCGGCGCTGCGGCAACTGCTGTCGGCCTTCCTCGATGACCCCGCGTTCGCACGCGACTTCCGTCGCGCGCCGGCCGCCACCCACCACCACCACCCGTACGTGGGCGGGCTGCTCGAGCACGTGCTGAGCCTCAGCCGCGCCGCCGATCGTCTGTGCGCAGCGTATCCCGCGCTCGATCGCGACCTGCTGCTCACGGGCGTGTTCCTGCACGATATCGGCAAGATCGCCGCCTACGAGGTCGAGGCGGGCTTCGGCTACACCGACCACGGGCGGCTCACCGGCCACATCACGACGGGCGTGCTGTGGCTCGAGGAGCGCGCGCGCACGATCGCGGACTTCCCGCCGGCGCTGCTCGAGCACCTGCGCCACCTCGTTCTCAGCCACCACGGCAAGCCGGAGTGGGGATCGCCGGTGGAGCCCATGACGCCCGAGGCGATCGCGCTGCACGCGCTCGACAACCTCGACGCGAAACTGTGGAGCTGCCTCGAGGCCACCCACCGCGCGCGCGAGCAGGGCTCGCACTGGAGCGAGTACGTCCGCGCACTCGGCACGCGCGTCTACGCGGGCCCCACCGGCGGCCTCGCCGAGTTCCGGTCGGAGGACCTCGACGCCCCGCGGTGACGCGGCCGCTTGCGGTGAGACGGTTCGGGAGGCCGCAGGCGGCCGGCGGATCCCGGGCAAGCGAACGGTTCGCGTGGCTGGCGACCGGAGCACGGTGTTCACGAGGCGGCGGCAACCGCACACGCGGAACGTAGACGCCCGTGTGTTCGTGGCGAACGGGCGCGGCCTGCGCGGGTCTGCACTCGGTCGCTCACCCGCAAGCGCCCCGGGGTCGGACGTCGCCCCCGCCGTGCCCTTCACGCGGCGCCCTCGACCGGACCGTCGCTGTTGCGTTGGCGACGCCGTCGTCGCAGCCGCACGCGCCAGCGGCGCAGCCAGCCGAACCAGCGCGGGTGGCGGCGGGTGAACGACACCCACCCGCGCCGCAGCCGGGGACTCACCGACAGCAGCATCGAGAACCCCATGGCCGCCACGAGCAGCCCCGGCCCCGGCACCCCCGGCAGGCTCAGCACGAGCCCCACCGCGATCAGCACGAGCCCCACCACGAGCCGCACGAGCCGACGCGCGGTCGTCTTCATGGCGAGCCCACGGCCGCCGGGTGCGAGGCGGCGACGCGTGTCGGTGCGGCGTCGCCGTGCGCGAGCCAGCGCGCGAGCGCTCGCCCGGTCGGGGTGTCGGCCTCGGCGAGCCGCGCCGGCTCGCCCTCGAACAGCACCCGGCCGCCGGCCGCACCGGCGCCCGGTCCGAGGTCGATCACCCAGTTCGCGCGCGCGATCACCTCGAGATCGTGCTCGACCACGACGAGCGTGTCGCCACGCGCGAGCAGCCGTTCGAACGCCGCGAGCAGTCGGGCGGTGTCGCTCGCGTGCAGTCCCGTGGTCGGCTCGTCGAGGACGTAGAGCGTGCGGCGGCGGCTCGAGCGACCGAGTTCGGCCGCCAGCTTGAGCCGTTGCGCCTCGCCCCCGCTGAGGGTGGGCGACGGCTGGCCGAGCTGCAGGTAGCCGAGGCCGGTGTCGCGCAGCAGCTCGAGCGGAGCGCGCAGTCGCTCGAAGCCGCCGAGCCACTCGCACGCCTCGGCCACCGTCGCCTCGAGCACCTCCGCGATCGTGCGTCCCTTGAGCCGCACCTCGAGCGTCTCGGGGCTGTAGCGCCGACCCTCGCAGACCGGGCACGGCTCGTCGACGTCGGGCAAAAACGCCATGTCGATCCGGATCCGGCCCTGTCCCTTGCAGCTCTCGCAGCGACCACCCGCGGTGTTGAACGAGAAGCGCGAGGGTCCGAAGCCGCGGGCGCGCGCCTCGGGCGTTGCGGCGAACAGCGTGCGCAGCTCGTCCATGATCTTGAGGTAGGTGGCGGGCACACTCCGCGGGGTGCGTCCGATCGGACTCGCGTCGACCTCGCGCACGCGATCGATCCGCTGCTGTCCCTCGAGTCGATCCCAGGCGGGAGACGACGCCTCGCGCTCGCCCCGGCCGCGACGGCTCGCGAGCGCCGCCTCGAGCGCGGGGCGCAGCACCCCGTGCACGAGGCTCGACTTGCCCGAGCCGCTCACGCCCGTCACCACGGTGAGCGCCCCGAGCGGCAGGCGCACGTCGATCCCGCGCAGGTTGTGCAGCCGCGCCCCGAACAGCCGCAGCCAGCCGCGCTCGCCGGGGGCCGCCGCCTCGAGCGGGGCGAGGC
>RFJN01000045.1 GCA_003694875.1 Planctomycetota bacterium
GAGAAGGCCCGGCTCTCCGTCCCACCGCGCGACGAAGGTCTGGAACAGCACGATCTTCACGCGATCGCGGTGCCGCGCGCCCGGGGTGAGATCGAGAAAGACGGCGTTGCCTCGACGGGAGGGGCGCGCGCGGAGGACCTCGGCCTCGAGGCGCACGATCTGCCCGTGGCGACCTGGCAGGTCGCGAACCGACAACCAGCGCCCGGGCCGTGGAGGCTCGGGCGGCGGGGTTGGTGGACCGGGCGGACGCTCTGGCGGGGGTGTGACCTCGGTGGGGCTGCGGGACTGCGGGGCGATCCGCCGGAACTTCGCCCGGGTCTGGCAGCCCCAGCAGTGCGGTGGCTCCGCCGCCCGGATCGCGGCGTGACTGACGGCGGTGTAGACGCTTTCGCACGTCTCGCACCGCCAGTGCTCCTGGTCGCTGAAGATCTTCTCGCGGGTGATGGCATCGCGTCCGACGACGAAGCGTTTCGGGACAACGTCTGTGGGCGGCGTTCTCGGGGGGACGCGCGGCGCAGGCACGCACAGAAACGACCCCGTGGCATTGCACGACCAGCAGCGCCCGCCGTCTTCCTGCACGAGGTACTCCACGCTCTCGGGGTTGTAGAGCGCCTCGCACGCGCTGCACCGCCAGTGCGTGCGGTCGTTGCGGATCGGATCGCGGGTGATGTAGTCCCGCCCGAGCCAGCGTGGTCGCGTGCGCGACGGTGGTGGCGGCGGGGACGGTGGCGCAGGTGGCATGCTGTCCCCTCTCGCCGGACGCCGTGTGGTCTGGCCGGGCCCGTTCGGACGGGCACGTTGCGGCCCCGCGCCCGGGCCTGCCCGCGGCTGACCGGACGGTGGAACACGACGCGGGGGACGGGCGTCTCCGGCAGGACGCGTTGCGCTGCCGGCCGCTGTGCGACGCCCTGGCCTGTGGAGGGAGTGCGTCTCCAAGAGCGAAGTGATCTGCGCGCGCAACCACGCAACGACGTCGACGATGATCGCAACCGCCGCGACCACCACGCACAGGATGCCCCACCCGATCAGGACGGTGATGATCAGCGCCAGTCCGATCAGTTCGACCAAGGTCCACGGGCTCCCGAGCGGATCCGCCACCACCCGAACGCGCTCGTGGCGCTGCATCTGACGCACGCCGTCGCGGGGCGAGCGCAGATTTCTTGTCAGAACCCTGGCCCTCGCCGCGTTGTTCTTGTGCCATGGACACGTTGCGCACAGGACGACGGATCGGCGCGTATCGACTCGAGCACCGGCTCGGCGAGGGTGGCACGGGCGAGGTGTGGCTCGCGCGCGACGAGCGCGGGGAGCGGTTCGCGCTGAAGTTCCCACGTGACGGCGGGTCGCTGTCGCGATTGCGCGACGGTGCGCTCGCGCAGGCGCGGATCCGGCACCGCAACGTGGTGCCGGTGCTCGGGGTGTACACGCTGCGCAGCCCCGAGCACGTCGTCTACGGCTACTGTGCGGGCGGCACGTTGCGGTCGCGGCTCGAGCGGGGCCCGCTCGGCGAGCGGGCGCTTGCGGCGTTGCTGCGGGACGTGCTTGCGGGGCTCGAGGCGATCCACGCTGCGGGGCAGTTGCACCTCGACCTGAAGCCCGAGAACGTGGTGTGTTCCGGATCGGGCGTCTGGAAGCTCACCGACCTTGGAGCGGGGCCGCCAGACGACGAGCTCGAGCGATCGGCGGGGCTGGAGACGGGCACGATCGAGGTGGCGCTGACGCTTCGCTACGCTGCGCCGGAGTTGCTCCACGAGCGCCGGCGCTGGCCGGGAGCGGACCTGTATTCGTGCGGGCTGGTGCTGTTCGAGGCGGCAACGGGGAAGCTGCCGACGGGCCACGGCTTGCCGTCCGAGACGGCGCGCTGTCCGGCGTGGTGCGATCTGCTGTACCGGAGGTTGTGTGCGCCGGTGGATCGACGGATCGAATCGGCGGCGGCTGCGCGGTTGCTTCTGGACGAGCTGCTTCGCCGGGCGGGGGCCCGAGCGGCGCCGGCGTCCGTGATCGTGACGGCCGACGATCCTCCCCCCCGGACCCTGCCGAGCCGGGGCATGCAGCGGATCGTGACGGCGTCGAGCGCGGGACGTCGTGTGGCGCGGCCGGCGACTCGCGGCGGCAGGGTCCGTCGCGCTCGGAACCGCAGGTCGCCGGCGGCCTCGGGCGCGAGCGAAACCGAGGCGTCGGGCGGTTCGGCGGGCGAGGCGGTGTTTGCCTTCTTCCTGTTCTGGTTGCTGCTTGCCGCGCTGGGGGGCTCGTGTTGAGCCGGCAGGCGGCAGCGATGGCGGCGTTGTGCGATCGCGGGTGAACGTGTGCGGAGGGAGCGAGCGATGTCGGAACGGAGCGAGGCGGCGGGCGGGTCGCGCGGCGGGGAGGGGGGCGCCGACGAGCACTCGCTCGACGAGGCGCGTCGTGCGTTCGAGAGGCGGCCGGAGAGTTCGTTCGAGGCGAGCCGCTATCTGCAGGCGTTGCGGGCCGCGAAGTTGCCTCCCCACGAGGCGATCGCGGAGGCGACGCCGGTGCGGGAGCACTTCCCGGGCGACGAGTGGGTGGCGATGCGGTTCGGCTGGTTGCTGTACGACGTGTGTCGCGCCCAGGAGGCCGAGGGGGCGTTGCCGGAGCGCGTCTCGAGCCTCGAGGAGCTGGTGGACTGCGCGATCGACGCGGGCTCGCGCGCGGGGGTGCTGGCGGAGCAGGCGGGACGGTTGTTCGCGCGTCTGACGAAGTTCGGCGAGCAGCGTCCGCCCGAGGGCGACGTGTTGCTCGACCGGATCGCCGAGCTCGGTCGTCGGTTCGAGGAGCGTCTGCTCGACCGGCTCTCGAACGAGTCGCCGCGGCAGGGGGGGACGAGGCAGCGTCGGTTGATGTCGCCGCGCGAGGTGTTGCTCAACGGATTGCGTCGTGCGTACGAGGCGGCGGGTCGGTCGGAGTGGCTCGAGGCGCTGTGTCGGCGTGTGGTGTCGGGCGAGCTGGAGGTCCGGAATCCGGTGTGGTTCGGCCGGGCGCTCTTGTTGTCGCTGGCGCACCACTCCCCTCCCCCACCGCTCGACGAGTCGCTGGAGCGTTTTCTGTTGCGGCACGGCGCGAACGGCTGGGTGCAGGCGGCCCTCGCGCGCTACTGGGTGGCGGCGGGTCGTCCGGACGAGGCGCGGCGTGTGTGGGCGGGAGCGGTGGCGCTGGCGGACAGTCCGTGGCCGTGGCGCGACTGTGCGGAGTGGGAGCTCGACCGGGCGGAGCTGGAGCTGGCGGTGTGGTGTTTCGAGGCGGGATTGCAGCGGTGCCGCCGCGAAGACGAGCCCAAGACGTGGCGCATACACTTCGCGCTGGCGCAGACGCTGTACACGCTGGGCGACGTGGAGGAGGCGGCGCACGAGCTCCGGCTGGCGCGTCGGTGTCGGGAGGCGGGTGGCTGGGCGAGTTCACCGGCTGTGGACGCGTTCCTGATGGGAGCGGATGACGCGCTGCTCTCGGCGGTCGAGTCGTTGCGGGAGCTGTCGCTCGAGCAGTTGCTCGCCCGGCGACGCGAGGCGTATCGCGCGGCGGCGGACCGGTACCTGGCGCGGGTGGCGCGTGCGGGGCGCGTGAAGGCGGTGGTTGGCGATGGCAAGCTGGTGTTCATGCGCTTCGACGACGGCGAGCCGCGCGAGGCGTTGTGGCGTCCCCGGCGCGGCGCCCCGGTACCCGCGAGGGGCACCGAGGTGCTGGCGGTGACGGTTCCGTCCTGGGACGCGAAGCGCGAGCGCCCGGGTGCGCAGGTGGTGTGGTGGGCAGAGCGCGATGCTGGCACGCCGTCGCGGCCGGCGCCCCCGGCGATGACGGAGGCGCAGGCGGCTCCACAGACGCCGGGTCCGGAATCGCTTCCACCGCTCGAGGAGCTGCCGTTCTGAGGCGGTGTGGCGGGCGCTTTCTGCCTGGCGGAGCGAGCGCGTTGTCCGTCGGGACCAGCCACCCCGCAGCGACCGGTTGGGCGTGCAATACGGGCTCGTGGTGCAGTGCGACACCAGCGCGGCGGGTCCATGCCCCTGGTGGTGGGCAGACGAGGCCGAGCACGGGTGGGTGCGGCGCACGACTCGCCAGCAATGGGCGGACTTGGACCCGCAACAGCGGCACACGGCGTTGGCCCAGACGGAGCGTGGACGCGGCCGTGCTCGCGAGGACGAGGAGACGGTGGGTCCGCTCACCGTGTTCTCGCCAGGCTCTGTTCAGAAACGCCCCCTGCCGGGATCTCCGGCTGACCACCGACTTGCGCCGTCGCGAGAACCGAAGCCGTCCTCGACGTACTTCCGTACGCCTCCGGCGTCTTCGAACCTCGCCCCTCGCCACTCGGCGCCAGCCGAATCTCTCGCGACGGGCTCGTTTCCAAACAGAGCCTAGGGTCGCGAGATCCCGGTGACGGCGGTGCCCCCCCAGTTTCCGGCATGATCTTCGGCGAGCAGCAGCAACTGGTAGGTGCCCGGCTGCGCGTCGGCGACGACCTGGAAACCGGGCCCGTAGGTGACCGTGACGGGACTGACCGTGAACGACCACCGGCCGGTTCCCGCGTTGTAGCTGGGCAGCAGCACGCGAACGGGGGTACCGTCGGTGAGCGGATAGATGCCGACGCTGGCGCCGTCGGGGGAGTGGAACGCGCCGGCGAAGCGCACCTGAGCGCTGGTCGGGTCACGGTCGAACAGGAGGAAGCCGAGGCTTCGTTCCGGGCCGAGTTGGGCGGCGACGACCGAGAGGCCGTTTCCCGGGGCGACCGGGAGCAGGGGCAGGAAGCTCGCGCGGCTGCCGTCGGTGAGCAGAGGAATGTCGCCGCTCCAGCCGAGGCTGGAGCTACCGGTGAAGTCGACGCCGTCGACGATGTACCAGCTTCCGTTGTAGTACATGACCATGCCCACGAGCCGGTAGACGTCGGGGTCGTTCGTACCGACGGTGACCTGCAGGGGGGTGGCGGGGGTGACGACGCGATTGGGTGGGGAGAGCGACGCGACGGCGAGGGAGGGACGCGTGACGTCGGTACGAACGGCATCGCGGTAGCGCTCGACGAAGTCGAACCAGCGATTGGTGACGGCGAACAGGGTGCGGTCGTAGCCGTTGTATGGGGTGGAGAGCAGGACGGGCATGTAGATCGAGAGTCCGCTGGCCCCCTGCTTCTCGCTGCCGGCAACCGAGACGATCACGGCGTCCTGGAGCCGCGACAGCACGCGGTCGAGGCGCGTCCGTACGGCGGGATCGAGGACCTCTTGCTGCAGGCGGCGCGCGAAGTGTCCGAGATCGACGAGGTCGCCCGGTTCGACGGCGCTGCGTTGATCGAACTCGACGGCGCTCCGGCGTGCGGGGGTAACCTGCGCGAGGATCGTGGCGTCGTCGAGCGAGGCGAGATCGAGCGCGATGGCGTCCACGGCGGCGGCGAGCGGAACGATCTGGTCGAGGTCGATGACGGACATGGTCGCGGCGGCGTGACAGGGGGATCCGGCGAGCGAGTCCATGTAGGTCTGTGCGATTGCGCTCCCCAGGGTAGCGGCGGTCCGCTCGGGTGCGCCAGCGAACGACGCGAGCCAGCGGTCGTAGGCCCAGCCGGAGCCGGGCTCGATCTCCTCGGACGCAACGAGTATGCGTGCGTAGGGTGCGATGGTGGTAGCGAGTTCGAGCGTGGCCATGAGGCACGCGTCGAAGCCGA
>RFJN01000390.1 GCA_003694875.1 Planctomycetota bacterium
CAGGAGAAACAGCACGAATGCGCAGGCGATCAGCAGTGCGTGTGCGAGCCGGCGTGCGCGGCGGGTGGGCAGGGGAGGCAGCGCGAGGGCGGCGAGGACCCCGAGCGGCAGGGCGAGCGCGATCTTGCGGCTGAGTTCGGTGAAGGCGTGGAACTCGGTGCCCCAGTAGTAGTGTCGGAACGGGGGCGACAAGAGCGCGGGCAGCCGGGCGCGCAACGCCGCCGGCGAGAACTGGAAATCCATGGGATACCAGTACGCTGCGAGCAGCGCCACGCACCAGCAGCCGGTGGCGATCGCGGCGAGCAGCCGCCAGGAGGCGGCCCGGATGCCAAAGCCGCTCGGTGCGCGCACCTGCAGCGCGATGTGCGTCAACGTGGCGCCGAGTGCGACGCCGAGCGCCCCGGTGAGCACGTCGGTCGGGTCGAAGTAGCGCGAGTACACGAACAGCTGCAGGCCTTCGAGGCCGGCGAGCAGCCCGATCGCGACTCCGATCCCCCGCGCGAGTCGGCCGGGTTCGATTCGCAGTCGCAAGGTCGCGGCCGGCAGCGCGGCGAGCAGCGAGAGCTGCGCGGCGGCGGGCCAGAGTTGATCCAGCCGGAACGGTCCCGCGAAGAGAAAGATCTGGGGGAGCACCACCAGGGAGGCCACCGCGGCGGCACCCCCCACCCCGAGCAGCGCGTGCGGACGCACCCGCGGCAGGCTCGCGGCCAGCGGGACGAGCGCGCCGAGCGGCAGGGCGAGCAGGAACGAGCCGAGCAGCGCCCAGCCCATGGCCGACGCCGAGGGGTAGGCGTGGGCGAACGGCAGCAGCACGATCCGACCGCGCTCGAGCTTGTCGTGCAGCTCCGGGGCGGCGATCACCGCGTCGTAGGGCATGAGCTGTCCGAGCACGAGCACGGCCCCGTAGGCGGTGAGAAGCTGGCCGAGAAGCACGCGGCGGTTGGGGGCGGTGTGCAGCGTACGAGCCCATGCGAGCAGCGGCGTGCCGAGCGCGATCCAGAGCACGATTCCGATCGCGGTCCCGATCGTCTCGGCGACGATGTCGTTGTACGAGACGGTGCGCGGGGGGAACCAGAGCTGGAGGAACTCGACCCCGAAGGCGAGGGCGGTGCCGAGCACGAAGACGCCGAGGGCCGCGCTCGCGGTGGCGGTGGCGCCGCGGCGGTCGGCGCGCAGGGCGCCGAGGGCGAGAAAGCCGAGCGGAAGGTACAGCAGGATGTTGGCGACGAAGTCCTGGCGTGCGCCGACCGGCAGCCGGAAGTAGGGGGCGTGGGCGAAGCGGGTGATCGCCTCGTCGAGCGCCAGGGGGCGGAAGGTGAGCGGGACGAGGCTGCCGTAGATGATCAGCACGCTCCAGCCGAGTGCGGCCGCGCCCAGGTGCAGCCGCCGCGGCGCGGGCGGCAGCTCGGCGAAGACGCGGGGGCGGTGGGCGAGTGCGGGGCGCAGCAGGGTGCCGGCGAAGAGTTCGGCGGCGGTGCCCACGAGGGTCATGAAGAGCACACCGGCGGTGTAGAGCAGGCTCCAGCGCACGGCGCTGACGATCGAGTCCTCGGTGGGCTCGGCGGTCCTGCTCGGCGGCTCGACGGCGACGAACTGCGGCGGCAGGACGATCTCGGCGCGGTGCGGCTGTGCACCCGAGGACGCACTCCCGAGCTGCCAGGCGCGTCGCAGCCCGCTCTCGTCGGCGAGCGTGCGTGCGGCCACGCCGCCGGGGCCGAGCAGCAAGAGCGCGAGCAGAAGCAGCGCCGGGCGGCGGCGCGCCGTGGCGCGCGTGAGCAGGGCGGCGTGCAGCGCCACGAGAAGAAACAGCGTGAGCGCCTGCAGGTCCGGTGACCAGCCGCGCACGGCGGAGCCGGGCAGCCACGTCGCGGTGAGCGACGGGGCGCCGGACCAGTGCAGCCACAGCGCGCGGGCGGCGGCCATGGTGCCGAGTGCCGTGGCGGTGACGAGAGTGCCGAGCGCGAGCGATCGGCGGCGCGAGCGCACCGGAAGGCTGCTCGAGAGTGCGGTGGGCAGGTACGCCAGCAGCACCCCGGCCTGCAGGAGCGTGGCGAGCGCGAACGTGCGGCCGAGCCGCTCGATCTCGCGCGGCCACGACAGGGTGAGCGGCCCGGTCAGGAGGTCGAAGACCGAGCCCGTGAACGCGAGCCGCAGCAGGAGGTACGCGACGCTGTCACCCGTGAGCAGGAGCACGGGAGCGAGCAGCAGCGCGCTCGGGCGGGTGGCGATCCAGCGCGCGAGGCCGACCGGTAGCGCGGCGAGCAGCGCAAGCCCGGTGTACGAGAGCAGGAGGGCGAGCACGCGGGGCTCGAAGCGAAAGGCGGAGCGCAGCGGGGCGAGGAAGGTGCCGGTCTCGAGGATCAGTTCGGTCAGGAAGCTTGCGCCCGCGACGGTGCCGAACGCGATGCCGAGCGCTGCCCACAGGGCCGCGCGGGAGCGAACGGCGGACTGACGTTCGGGCATGGGCGGCCGGAACCTCGCAGGGATCAGTCGTCGCGTGGCAGGCTCGCGCGGATCGCACCACCGCTCGCTGCGCCGGGCTTCGCGGCGCGGGCGAGCCGCAGCTTGAGGCGGATCTCGCGCTCGTCCTCCTCGAACAGCCGCCGCAGGGTGTCGCGGTCGAACAGCAGCCGCTTCGTCGCGCGCCGGCCGCCGCCGAGCGAGGCGGCGAAGGTGATCTCGAGGGGGTAGTCGTTGCCCGCGATGTAGCTGTCGGTCGCCCAGTTGGGCTTGGCGGGGTGCGGCGGCAGGCGGTGGTCGGCGTCGCGCAGCCAGTAGTCGACCGCCCCCGAGGGATAGCGGCGGCGCACGATCGCGAGGCTGTCGATGCGCACCGGCGCCAGGCCGAGCAGCCGGGTCCCTCCCGCAACGGGGGTGGAGGCTGCTATAGTAGCGCCGGTCGGGACGGTCTCGATCTTGAGCACGAGCGGCTTCTCGCGGTATTCGAAGCCGCTGCAGCCGGCGAACAGCGGCCCGGCCAGGCACAGCACGACGACGAGGGCGCGCGGTCGGAGGCGGCCCGCGCGCAGCAGACGAGCGAGGCGGAGCACGGACATGGCGAACGCGGGCACGTGGCAGCGCTCGGAACAGGGGGCGGTCGGGATCCGGGGCGGGGTGTGGTCGGCGATCGGCGTCACCTTGC
>RFJN01000391.1 GCA_003694875.1 Planctomycetota bacterium
CGCGGATCGTCCGGCCCGAGATCGCCGTAGACCTCGTCGGTGGAGCAGTACAGCACCCGCGGGGCGGGCTCGATCGCACGTGCGGCCTCGAGCACACAGCGCGTGCCCTCGACGTTGGTGCGCAAGAACGGGGCAGCCGCCTGGATCGAGCGATCGACGTGCGATTCGGCCGCGAGGTGCAGGATCAGATCGGGCCGCGACTCCTGGACAACGGCGGTCAGTGTCTCGAGATCGCAGATGTCGGCGCGCACGAAGCGGTAGCGCGGCTCGCCCTCGAGATCGTCGAGGTTGCCGCCCGAGCCGGCGTAGCTGAGGTTGTCGACGTTGACGACCTGCCAGTCGCGGTGCTCGAGGATCCAGCGCACGAGGTTGGTGCCGATAAACCCCGAGCCGCCGGTGACGAGCACCCGCTCGAACGACCTGCTCTCCACCATGCTCAACCGTCCCGGCGCGCCCAGTCGTAGGGGATCGGTCCGTCGTGCGGCGGCACGCGGAACTCATCGGGCTGCTCGTAGCGGTACGGCTCGGTCACGGTGTTGATCACGAGCGCCTCGCAGGTCGAGATGCACTTGAACCCGTGGTAGACGAGCGCGGGCACGCGCACGAGGATCGGGCTGTAGTCACCGAGGAAGAACTCGTTGATCGTGCCGCGGGTGGGCGAGCCCTCGCGGTCGTCGAACAGCACGAGCTTGAGCATGCCGCGCACCACCGCGAAGTGGTCGGTCTGGTGCTCGTGGTAGTGCCACGCCTTGACGACGCCGGGGTAGGCGGTGGTCAGATACACCTGTCCGAAGCCGGCGAAGATCGGGTCGTCGCGCCGCAGGATCTCCATGAGGCGACCGCGTTCGTCCGCGATCACCTTGAGGGGCTTGACCTCCACCCCCTCGATGCGCTGCTTGGACGGCAACTCGAAGCGCTTGCGCTCGACGTCCTGCACTCCTGCCACGGCGTCGTTCATGGGTTCGCTCCTCCCGGTTGACCGGACTCGGCGAGCACACGCTCGCGGAAGTACGGCAGGGTAGCGCGCAGCCCGTCCGCGCGCGAGACCCGCGGCCGCCAGCCGAGGATGCGCTCGGCGCGCTCGATATCGGGCTGGCGCACCTTCGGGTCGCCCACCGGCAGCGGCTCGAAGACGATCTCGGACGACGAGCCGGTCAGTTCGATGATCTCGCGCGCCACCTCGAGGATCGTCACCTCCTCGGGGTTGCCGAGGTTGACCGGCTCCGGATAGTCGCTCATGAGCAGCCGCCAGATGCCCTCCACCAGATCGTCGCAGTAGGTGAAGCTGCGGGTCTGCGAGCCGTCGCCGTAGACCGTGATCGGCTCGCCGCGCAGCGCCTGGCCGAAGAACTGCGGCAGCGCGCGCCCGTCGGCAAGCCGCATGCGCGGTCCGTAGGTGTTGAAGATGCGCACGATGCGCGTCTCGAGCCCGTGCGCGCGGTGGTACGCCATGGTCATGGCCTCGGCGAAGCGCTTCGCCTCGTCGTAGACCCCGCGCGGACCGATCGGGCTCACGTTGCCGCAGTAGGTCTCGGGCTGCGGGTGCACGAGCGGATCGCCGTAGACCTCGGAGGTGGAGGCGAGCAGCACGCGCGCGCCCTTCTCCTTCGCGAGCCCGAGCACGTTGTGCGTTCCGAGCGCTCCCACCTTGAGGGTGTGGATGGGGTGCTCGAGATAGTCGCGCGGACTCGCGGGCGAGGCGAAGTGGAGGATGTAGTCGAGCGGGCCCGGGATCCAGATGAAGCTCGTGACGTCGTGCCGGATGAACGTGAAGCGGTCTTCGGGGAACAGGTGCTCGATGTTGGCGACCGCGCCGGTCAGCAGGTTGTCCATGCAGATCACCTCGTGCCCCTCGGCGATCAGACGATCGCACAGGTGCGAGCCGAGGAAACCGGCGCCACCGGTGATCAGGGTGCGTGGCACGCGCGCTCTCCTGCGCTGGGGTTGGGGTCTGCACCGATCATAGCAAACCGGCGCCGGGGGGGCGCCGGCGCCGTCGGGCGGTGGCTCGTGTGCGTGTGCAGCCGCGGTTCAGGGCAGGATCTCGAGCCGGCGCTCGAGCGCGGCGCCGAGTTCGGCCTGCGCGGCCGAGGCGTCGGCGTACGAGGCGTACGGTCCCACCCACACACGCCAAGGTGTGCTGCCGTTCGCGTCGTGGACCCGGCGCGCGGGGTAGCCGCGGCGTTCGAGTTCGCGCTCGAGTTCGGCGGCGCGATCGGGATCGTCGAAGCTCGCCACCGCGACGTGGAAGCCGTGGACGGGGAAGCGGAGGCGTTCGCGGGCGAGCCGCGCCACGGGGCTGTCGGGATAGCGCTCGAGCACGAGTTCGAGGTGCGAGCGTCCCGCCCCCCAGTCGCCGCTGCGCTGCCGCGCCTGCCCGAGGCGGAAGAGCGCATAGGCGTTGCGCGCACCCGGGGCGTGCAGATCGAGCGCCTCCTGGTAGCGCGCGATCGCCTCGTCGAACCGGTCGAGCGCGAGCGCGCTGTCGCCGAGCGCGATCGCCACGTCGGCCCGCAGCCGCGGACTGTCGGCCGCCGCACGCGCGAGACCGAGGGCGGTGCGCGCGGGCTCGACCTCGCCCTTCTCGAGCAGGATCAGCCCTTCCCAGTAG
>RFJN01000392.1 GCA_003694875.1 Planctomycetota bacterium
GAGAGTGCCGCGGTGCGCCGACGCGAAAGCCGACACCCTGTGCGGCGGGTGTCGGGAAGCCCGGCATGGCGGTCGGCTCGTGGGGCTCGGCCGCGCGCTCGAGCCGACGCCTCACGGTGTGCTCGCCCTGCGCGAGCAGACGTCACCCTCACCGAATCCGTGGGAGAGCTCGAGGGCAGCCACGTTCGCCAAGCGCCGTACGGGTCCTCGGGGGGTCGGTACGCCGCGGTCGCGAAGCGGCAAGGGGCGGCACCGCGCACGGGGTGCCGGTCGCCCGCGCCCCGCCAGCCCACGTTCACGACTACCTCCGCAGGGCACCAGAAGACGCAAAGGGCGCCACCGTGCACGGCGTGCGGGTCGCCCACGCCCCGCCAGCCCACGTCCACGACTGACTCCGCAGGGCACTAAAAAAAGGCTCAAGGGGTCGGGGTGACGGCCGAAACCTGGGATCGTAGGGTTTTCGATGCGTCGGCCCGCGGGCGGCGCACGATCGAGAGAGAGAGGAGTTGGTCATGGGCATCGGTGCGGTGGGAGACACCAGCGGGAGCGCCGCCTATCGGGCACTTTCGGCGCGCAATGCGGAAGCGGGCGCGGCGGCGTCCGAGGCGCGGGGATCGGTTCCCGAGCGGGAAACGGATGCGGTGGAGATCAGTCGCGATGCGGCGGCGGTGCGTGACACCGTCGGCGCGCTCGCGAAGCAGGCAGCGCGCAGCCAGCAGCCGCGGCCCGAGGTGGTGGAGGCGGCTCGTGCGCGTCTGGCGGCGGGGCACGCCGACGATCCGGCGGTGGTGCGCGCGACGGTGCAGCGCATGCTCGGCGGCGGCGCCTAGCGCGCCGACCAACGAGGGACGGTGTCACAGGCGGCGGCGCGGTCTCGGGACCGCGCCGCCGCGCTTGCATGGGGGTTGCGCGACGCGACGCGGTGTGCGGGGAAAGCGCGAGTGCAAGGCGAGCGCCAACCGCCTCTCCCCCGCTCCTCCCCCCGCCCTTTTCCATTGCAGCGGCGGATGTTGCGACCTTCGATTTTCTCGCTCAAGCGACCGGTGAGCCCTCCGAACAGGGAGAGCAGGCGGCCGGCCGAGCGGCTGGCGCCCGGCAGGCCGGGGAGAAGGCCGCCGAAGTGAAACGGGGTGAGGATAGGAGGCCCTGCCATGCTGTCGGTCAATACCAATGTCATGTCGCTGCAGGCGCAGCACCAGCTCGGCAAGACGATGATGGCCACCGGGAAGACGCTCGAGCGTCTGTCGTCCGGTCTGCGCATCAACTCGGCGGCGGACGACGCCGCCGGGCTCGCGATCAGCCAGCGCTTCACGGCGCAGATCCGCGGGCTCGACCAGGCGATGCGCAACGGCAACGACGGGATCTCGCTCGTGCAGACCGCCGAGGGTGCGCTCGACGAGACGAGCAACATCCTCCAGCGGATCCGTGAGCTCGCGGTGCAGTCGGCCAACGACACCAACACCGCCTCGGACCGAGCGGCGCTGCAGGACGAGGTGACGCAGCTGCTCGCCGAGGTCGACCGGATCGCCACCGCGACAGAGTTCAACGGTGCGAAGGTGCTCGACGGCTCGTTCACCGACCGTCAGTTCCAGATCGGTGCCAACCAGGGCCAGACGATCAAGATCTCGATCGGCGACGCCCGCGCGAGCGCGCTCGGCAACCGCCTCACGACCGAGGGTTCGCGGGCGAGCGTGAGCAACGGTGCGGTCGACAACGGCACGCGCGGAATCACCGAGGACGGTGTCGTGACGCCGAGCACGGTGGTCACCGCCGGCGACGTGGTGATCAACGGCGTCGACATCGCGTCCGCGACCAACGGCGGCGATCTCGCGCTCAACCCGTCGGCGGGCGCCAACTCCGACGGCATGAAGGCGGTGGCCGAGCGGATCAACCAGGTGGTGTCCGGTGTGACCGCGAGCGCGAAGACCACCTTCAAGGCGAGCGACATCACGGCGAACGACACCGCTGCGGCGACCGCCGGCGGTGCGGTGGCGGGCGGCACGCTCGCGGCCGGCGACCTGACGATCAACGGGGTGCAGATCGGCGCGGTCACCTTCGGCGCCAACGACTCGACCGGCAAGCTCGTCGACGCGATCAACGCCGCCACCTCGCAGACGGGCGTGACGGCGAGTGTCGACAGCAGCGGGGTGCTCTCGCTGACCGCGGATGACGGCCGCGACATCGTGATCTCGACGCAGAACGGCGCCGCGAGCAAGGTCTTCGGCATGGGCAGCGGCAAGGACGTCACCAACCTGCGCGTGCGCGGCGAGCTGACGCTCGAGGCCAAGAGTGCCGTGACGATCTCGGGCGCCCAGCTCAGCGACGTCGGCCTCGACAGCCTGGTGCAGAACAACGCGCAGGGATCGAACCTCGCGCAGGTCGACATCTCGACGGTCAGCGGCGCCAACGCGGCGCTGTCGATCGTGGACGCGGCCCTCGAGGACATCTCGAGCACGCGGGCGACGCTCGGTGCGACGCAGAACCGGCTGACCTCGACGCTCGCCAACCTCGGCACGACCGTCGAGAACCTGTCGGCGGCTCGTTCGCGGATCCTCGACGC
>RFJN01000001.1 GCA_003694875.1 Planctomycetota bacterium
CGCACCTTGCCCCACAGCCCCTTCCAGCTCGGACCGACACGCGGGCTGCCGTCGATCGTGTGGCACGCGATGCACGCCCCCTTGCCCTCGTAGATCTTGCGTCCGAGCTCGGCCGGAGGCAGCGACGCGACGTTGGCGTTCTGCTTGAGCCACGCCCGATACTTCTCCGGCGTCTCGACCACGAGCTTGCTGCGCATCTGCGAGTGCGCGTCCCCGCAGTACTCCGCGCAGAAAATCTGGTAGGTGCCGGGCTTGGTCGGCTCGAACCACCACGAGGTGAAGCGCCCCGGCACCGCGTCCATCTTGAGGCGCATGGCCGGAATGTAGAGGCTGTGGATCGTGTCCTTCGAGGTGATCAGGAACTTCACCGGGCGCCCGATCGGGACGTGCACCTCGCTGGTCTCCGTCCCGTCGGGATACTCGAACCGCCACTGCCACGACGGCTTGATCATGCCCGTGGCGCGGATCGTCATGGCGTTGGCCGGCGGGGTGAGCGCATCCGAGTACTCGTAGAAGCCCCAGCCGAACAGCAGCAGCACGAGCGCAAGCGGCACGAAGATCCAGAACAGCTCGAGCTTCATGTTGTGGGTGAGCTCGTGCGGCGTGGGCGTCGCCGGCACCGTGTCGTCCTTGCGGCGGTAGCGGATCGCGAAGTACGTCATCGGACCGATCAGCACCACGAAGAAGAACACGCTGCCCCAGAACAGCACCGCGAACAACTGGTCGTAGCGCGCGGCGTATTCGGACGCCTCCGCCGGAAGCTGGAATGCGGTGGCCGCGTCGACGGCGAGCGGAATCATGCCTGCGTCTCCCTGTCTGACGGCGTCGCGTCCACGACGCCCGCTTCGGTCGTCCTCCGACGCGCGCGCCGGACCTCGCGGCGCCAGAGAACGAACAGCAATGTCCCGATGAAGAGCACGATGACGACCCCGGCGAGCTTCATGACCGCAAGCGCGGACAGCACGTAGCCCCGTGCCTCGGGGTCGTAGCGGTAGCAGACGAGCGCGATCCGGTCGACGATCCCCCGCGCGATCTTGCCGTTCGAGGCCTCGAGCAGCGCCAGGTCGAAGTCTTCGGGTTTCTGCTGGATGCCCGGAAGTTCGCGGCTCAGGCGCCCGTCGGGGGTGAACGCGTAGACCAGCGACGAGTGCGCGTACTCGTCCTGGACGGGATCGTACTTGTAGGCGAACCCGACCGCGTCGGCGAGCTTCCGGATCGCCGTCTCCTCACCCGTGAGCCAGTGCCAGAACCTGCCCGCCTCGGGCTGGCCGAGTTGCTCGAGGTAGCTCGCCTTCTTGTCTCGGGCGAGATCGGGCCCCTCGCCCGGATCGATGCTGACGGTGATCACGTCGTAGTCCCGACCGATCCGGTAGCGGCTGTGCTTCGCGTTGTCGGTGAAGGCGTTGAGCGTCAGGTTGCAAAGACTCGGGCACTCGTAGTACACGAGCAGCAGGTAGAACGGTCGCTCGCCCGACACGAGGTCGCCGAGCCGCACCTGCTTTCCCGATTCGTCGCGGAACGCGAGCTCGATCGGCAGCTTCGAGCCGCGTCGGTCCACCGACTGGATCGAGGCGGGATCGATCACCGTACGCTTCTTGACCGCGTCGGTGACCGCACGGCCGCTCGAGGCAGCCGCGAGCACGCACGCGAGTGCCAGTCCGAACGCCCCCGTCCCTCGCAACCGCACACCTTGCCTGGACACCACACACCTCCCGGGAAACAACTTCCTCACCGTCCCGAGCCGTACGTCTCGAGTACCTTCTCCATGCCCTGCTCGATCGGGACGCGCACCAGCCCCTTGTCCCGGTCGACCCAGGTGTAACCGTGCAGCAGCTCGCTCTCGTAGCTGCGCAGGGCCTCGACCTCGGGAACAGGATACTGCAACCGCTCGTCGATCACGCGCTCGAGCCACCACTGGGCGAACGAGATCACGACGATGGTACACACGGCGACGAACAGCAGCACCACCACACTCACGACCGCCACGGTGCTCGCGGCCTGCTCGTCCGTCTCGTGGTGGGTGATCTCCTCGTGGTGGTGCAGCGGGGCAACGTCGGTGCTCATGGTCTCAGATCCCCACGTCATAGGTCAGCGCTTCGGGCAGCCGCGGATCGCCCACCGGCACGAGCGAGATCCCGCGCAGCTGCCGCCCCACCCAGGCCAGCGTCAGACAGACCACACCGATGAGCGTGAACAGCGCCGTGCCGAGCTTCGGGCCGAGAGCGCCGTGGTGGGTCGGCATGACCATCCAGTAGATGTCGACGTAATGCATGAGCAGCATCCAGCACGCCATGAAGGCGAGCCATCCACCCCGCCGCTTCGCCCAGCGCCCGAGCAACGCCAGGAACGGCAGCACGAAGTGGAACAGCACCAGCGCGATGCTCACGAGCTTCCAGCCGCCCTTCCAGCGGTCGTGGTACCACGTCACCTCCTCGGGAAGGTTGCCGTACCAGTAGAGCATCATCTGCGAGAAGCCGATGTACGCCCAGAACACGATCATGCCGAACAGGAACTTGCCGAGATCGTGCTGCTGCTCTCCGCGGATCACCGTCGCGGGGACCGCGCCCGAGCGCACGATCAGGACC
>RFJN01000393.1 GCA_003694875.1 Planctomycetota bacterium
GGGTTGGTGTGGTTGTTGGGGGGCGGCGGCCGTGCTATACTGCGAGGGTCGCGGCCGCTACGGGCTGGCCGCGTCGGGAGTTGGGGAGATCGATGGGCTCGAGCGGGAGAGCGGACGTGGCGCCGCGGCGCGTTCGCGGCGACCGGTGGGGTCTCGTGGCGTTCGGGCTGCTCGCGCTTGCGCTGCGGGCCGTCGGCGCGCCGCTGCCCGATCTCGGCGCCGAGGCGAGCTTTACCGCCTCGCCCCTCGAGCGCGACCTCGAGCGGCTGCTGCCGGGGGTGATCGAGACCCCGGCGTTCGTGATCCACTTCCGGCCCGGCCGCCGCGGCGAGACGCAGGCGGCCGCGATCGGTGAGCGCGCCACCACCGCGCTCGTCGCGGCGCGCGAGGCGTTCGGGCTCAAGCCCGTGGGCAAGCGACCGCTGTTCGTCTACGAGTCGTGCGTCGACATGGCGCGGCTGCTCGGCCGCCCGGTCGAGCGCGCGATCGCGATCGGGCACGCGCTGCACGTGCCGGTCGACGCGCCCGAACTCGAGGCGGCGGTGCTCGGCCTGCTCGAACCGTGGTGGGGGCGGGCCGGCGGCTACCTCGGCGGCTCGCTCGAGGAGGGCCGCTGGTACCACCTGCGGGCGCGGCTCGCGAAGGGACGCTTCACGCTGACGCTCGACGACGGCGCCGGCTGCAGCGCCACGGTGCGTTCGGGCCCGGGGCGACTGGGCTTCGGGGTGGCGCGGGGGCGGCTCGCGGTGCGGGACTGGAAGCTGCGGCGGCTCGAGGGCGAGGATCCGGACAGCGTGCCGTGGCTGCGGCCGGAGGTGCAACCCGAGGTCGAGGGGCGCTGGAGCCGGCGCGGCGACGTGCTCGAAGGGGTGCAGTACGGACGCATGACGCGCGCCCGGTTGCAGACGCCGCCGGTGGGCGACTTCGAACTCGAGGCCGAGGTGCGTGTGGCGGCCGGCAGCCAGGTGGAGCTGTTCTTCCACGAGCGGGGCGCGGAGGCCGAGCGCCTGCTCGTCGCCCCCGGAGCGGTGCTGTTCAATGGACGTCTCGCGGTGGGGCCGCACCCGGCGCTGCGCGAGGGGCTCGCCGAGGCGTTCGCGGCGCGGCGCACCGGCCGCGATCTCGTGCCCCTCGCACGCGCGCTGCTCGAACGCGGCCGGCTCGTCGACGCCGAGCGGCTGCGCTTCGGCTTTCCGCGCAGCCCCACCGAGCGCACCTTCCGCCGCATCCAGCTCGCCGCCTTCGTCGACTTCCTGTGGCGACGCTTCGGGCTCGAGCGCTATCGGGCGCTGCACTTCGATCCGCTGCTCGGCGCGCGCACCCCGCTCGGAACGCTCGAGGAACTCGACGCGAGCTGGCGCGAGGCGCTGCGCGAACACAAGCTCGGGCGCGAGGCGTTCGAGGCGGCGGTGCACACCCTCGGCCTCGATGTGCTCGATCCGCCGCGCGCCTGGCGCGAGGTGCCGCTGCGCTTCGGCGACGGCGGGCTGCTCGCGCGCGGGGCCGGCAACTGGCGCGCGCTGCGGGGCCGGCTTCTGTATCGCGCGCCGGTCGGGGCGAAGGTCGGGTACGTGGTGGCGCCGGTCGGGGTGGCGAGCCGCTGCGCGATCGCGGTGCGGCTGCGCTTCGATCCCGGCACCGAGGTCAAGATCAGCGTGCGCGGGGTCGATCAGCGCAAGGGCTCGGGCGTGGTCTCGACCGCCGGGGCGGCGATCACCGCCGAGGGCGCGGCCCCGCTCGCGCGCAGCGAGGCGCCGCTCGCGTTCGGCGAGGAGCACGACGTGGTGTTCGCGCTCGCCGACGGCGGGGGGCGGCTGTACGTGGACGGACGGCTGCGCTGCGAGACCCGCAGCGGCCTCACGCGGGGGCCGGGCCGTTTCGCGATCGAGGTGACGGGGCCGCGGGCGGAACTCTCGTCGCTGCGGGTGCGCGAACTGGAGCCCTGAGAGCGTGACGGCGAGCGTACAGAGCATGATCCTCGAGGCGGGCGCCGACATCGGGCTCGTGAGCCCCGATGTGCTCGCGAGCTGCCGGACCGCCGGGGTGCGCGCGCTGCAGGTGCTCGTCGAGCGGGCGGGGCTGTCCGAGCAGGACCTGCAGCGGCTGCTCGAGCGCTTCTGGGCGCACAACGGCGAGCGGCGGGGGCTGCTGCACCGCGAGGTCGAGGACCGCATCATCGCCGAGCGGCTGGTGGCGCGCGGTCTGATCGGCAGCGACCAGGCGCAGCGCGCGCTCGAGGAGCTGCGCGAGCGCGGACGCGCCGGCGAGCGGGTGCGGCTGCTGAGCGTGCTGATCGACGCCGGCATGCTCGAGGAGGGGCCGGCGCGCGAGGTGCTCGAGGAGGTGCGCTCGGGCTGGACGTTCTGCCGCTACTGCCTGAGCGCGTTCGACGACCGTGCGCCGGGCGATCGCTGCGGGGTGTGTGGACGCCCCGTCACGCAGGCGGCGCGTTCGTACGAACTCGTCGATCTCGCCACGATCGACACCAGCCACCACGACCTCGAGGAGCACCGCAGCGTCGCCGAGGCGCTCGCGAGCGAGCCGCCCTACGAGCCGCCGCCGGTGGGCGGCATGCTCGGCGGCTTCCGGCTGCTCGAGAAGGTGGACGCGACCGGGCGCGCGGTGCTGTATCGGGCCGAGAACCCCGAGGACGGCAGCGTGCGCGCGATCAAGGTGTGGCGCAAGGGCAAGCACCTCAAGGCGGCCGACGTCGAGCGCTTCCAGAACGCGGCCCTCGCCTCGGCGCACCTCGAGCACGAGGGGATCCTCAAGGTCTTCGACGCCGCCGAGGAAGGCGGCCACCACTACGTGGTGCTCGAGTGGGTGGAGGGCCGCAGCCTGCGCGCGGTGGTGGAGCAGGGCGGGGCACTCGATCCGCAGGCGGCCGCCGAGCTGCTGCGCAAGTGCGCCGAGGCGCTCGGCTTCGCGCACGGCGCCGGGGTGCTGCACAAGAACCTCACGCCCGACAACATCCTGATCACCACCGAGGGTGGGGTGAAGATCGGCGATTTCGGGATCGCCAAGGACTACGGCGTCTCGATGGACTCGGTGCAGGGCTCGCTGATCGGCTCGCCCGACTTCCTCGCGCCCGAGCAGTGCCAGGGCGAGAAGAGCGACGAGCGCACCGACGTGTTCAGCCTCGGCGCCGTCACCTACTACGCGCTCGCCGGCAAGCCGCCGTACGAGGGCGAGTCGGCGATCGCGATCGTGGTGCGGCGGCTCACGCACGATCCCGAGCCGTTGCGGAAGGTGGCGCCGCGGGTGCCGCGCGCGCTCGCCACGATCGTCGAGCGCATGATGGCGCGTCGACCCGGCGATCGGCTGCCCACCATGGCGGCGGTGATCGAGCACGTCGACGCCTTCTTCGAGGGGCGGCGGCCGGGCCGCGTCGCGGCGTGGCTGCGGCGCTTCGGGCTGCCGGTGGCGGGGGCGGCGGTGCTGCTCGCGCTGCTCGGCGGCGGGCTGTGGTGGTGGACGCACCGGCCCACCGATCCGGCGGTGGTGCGCGAGATCGAGCAGGCGGTGGCGTGGACCGACCGGGGGCGGTTCGACGAGGCGGCCGCGCGGCTGCGGGAGCTCGCGCTGCGGCACGGGATCGCGGTGCCGGAGCTGCGCGAGGGCTTCGCCACGCTCGCGCGGCGTGCGCGCGAGCGCGCCGAGGCGCTCGCCGAACAGCACGACTTCCCCGCGGCCCTGCGGGTGCTCGACCAGGTGCGGCTCGCGCTCGACGGCACCGAGCACATGGCGGAGATCGAGCGCACCGCCGAGCGGCTGCGGCACGACCGCGCGGTCTACGAGGCGGAGGCGCGCTCGCGCTGGGAGGCGCTGCAGGGCGAACTCGCGCAGGCCGGCGGGCCGCGCGAGCGGCTCGAGAAGGTGCGCGCGTTCCGGGCGCGTTATCCGCACCAGCCGCTCGACGCCGCGGCCGAGCTCGCCGAGCGGCGTCTGCAGGTCGCGATCGAGCAGCTCGATCTCATGGACAAGGTGGCGGCCGATATCGCGGCCGGGCGCGTGGAGGCGGCGCAGGAGAAGCTCGCGCGGGCGCGCGCGATCGAGACCGAGGACGCCGAGGTGCGCCGGCGGCTCGACGAACTCGACGAGCAACTCGCGCTCGCGGTGCAGATCCGCGAGGCGCTCGATCTCGTCGAGCAGGGCGATGAGCGCGAGGGGCTCGAGCGGCTCGAGCGACTGCGCGCGCGCTACGCGAGCCGGGTCGAGCCGCGGCGCGCGCTCGCGCGGGCGCGCTACCGGATCGCGGTGCGCGAGAGCGAGCGCGCCGAGAAGGCGGGCGATCTCGAGGGGGCGCTGCGCCAGATCGGGCTCGCGATCCGGCACGCCGCCGCCGCGGGCCTCGAGACGGTGTCGTTGCGGGCGCACCAGCAGGAACTCGAGCGCGCGCTCGGCGAGCGGCGCAAGGCCGAGCAGCGCCAGCGCCAGCTCGTCAAGGAGGGGGATGTGCTGCTCGCGCGCGGCAAGGCGCGCGAGGCGCTCGAGCGCTTCGAACGGGCGAAGGCGCTGCTCGGCCGCAGCTACCCCGCGCTCGACGACCGGATCGCCCGGGCGCGCGAGGCGGCGGGGGCGGTGGCCGAGGGGCGGGCGTTCGAGCGGCTCGAGCGGGAGTGGAAGCGCGCGCGGGCGCCGAGCGACCGGCTCGCGCTCGCCGACGACTTCCTGCGCCGCTTCCCCGACGGCAGCTACGCCGCGAAGGTGCGCACCATGCGGGCGCAGGCGGTGCGCGATCTCGGGGGGCAGGCGCGGGTGGCGAGCGCGGGCGATCGGGTGGTGCTGCGGCCCGGCACGCGCCGGGGCGAGTACATCTCGGTGCGCGACGGCTCGGTCATGGTCAAGGTGGCGGGCGGTCCCTTCGTGCGCGGCAGCACGCCCGAGGAGATCGCCGAGGTGGCGCGCCGCTGGGCGATCGATCCGAAGAAGCTCGAGGCCGAGACGCCGCGGCGGACGGTGACGCTGCGGCCGTTCTACATCGACGTCTACGAGGTCACCAACGCCGACTACGCCCTGTTCCTCGACGCGCTCGGGCTCGAGACCGATCCGCACCGCTGGTGCCACCCCCGCGAGCCGTCGCACAAGCGCGAGCTCGGCCACGAGCCGAAGTACTGGGGCGATCCGCAGTGGAGTCGCGCCGATCTTCCGGTCGTGGGGGTCGACTACTGGGACGCGTACGCCTATGCGCACTGGGCGGGCAAGCGGCTGCCCACCGAGGCGGAGTGGGAGCGCGCGGCGCGCGGGGTCGACGGTCGGCGCTATCCGTGGGGCGAGGTGGAGGGACTGTACGACTCGGCCGGCTCGGAGGCGTGGGCGGGCAAGCTGTTCGCCGACCGGGCGAGCTGGAAGCGCGGCTTCTTCGACCGCAAGCCGTGGAAGCTGCAGGCGCTCACCGTGAGCGAACTCTCGTTCCCGCGCGACCGCTCGCCGGTGGGCGCGCGCCACATGGCGGGCAACGTGAGCGAGTGGTGCGAGGACGCCTACGATCCGGCCGCCTATCGCAAGCTCGGCACCGACAATCCGGTGCGGATCGATCCGCGCGCGAAGGCGCGGGTGGTGCGCGGCGGCTCGTGGCTCGATCCGATGCTCTACCACCGCACCACCGCGCGCCTCAAGTGGCGGGCGCCGGGCTACCGGGGACTCGATGTGGGGTTCCGCTGCGTGCGCGACGCCGACTGACGTTGCCGGGCGGCGCGCGCCGTGGCGGGCGGGCAAACGAGACGGGACGAAGGAGGAGAAGACGTGAGCGGAGAAGGCGAGAAGCTCGAGGCGTTCCGGGTCGACCCGACGCTGCTCGGCGGCGTGGGCGGGCCGGCGCCGGCATCCCCGCCGGCAGCGGATGCCGGCTCCGGTGGCGAGAAGCAGGACGCGGGCTACCCGACGATCGAGGAGATCTGCAGTCGGCGCAAGAACGTCGAGGCGTTCGGGCAGACGCTGGCGCAGACCACCGCGCGGCTGCGGGAGCTCGTGGCGAACGGCACCGACGAGCAGCGCGAGGCGGCGGCGCGGGCGCTCCGGGCCTACGAGCTGCTCGAGGCCATGCTCGAGAAGGCGGTGGCGCTCACGATCGAGAACATCAAGAAGGCGCGGGCGGCCGCGGGGCGTTGACCGATCGGGTGTTGCTGCGCGGCCGCCTGCCGGGGGCGTGGCGCGTTCCGGCTTAAGGGGATGCGTGCGCTCGACCGTCGTGCTAGAATGGAGCGATCGGGGCGCCCGGTTCGGGCAGGGCGTCCGGAGACGCGACCCGGTGGCGGTCCGCGCACGCGCGGGCAACGCCCCGTTCAGGAGGAGTGGCGACCATGGGCATTCAAGGCGTCGGTGCGGGCTACGGGCACGTCGGCAGGGCGGAATCGAACCGTCGCGCGGACGGACTCGCGAACTTCGGACGGGCGGCGTTCAACACGGTCGTCAACGCCGGCTCGGTCGCGGCGGGGGTCTTCGGCGGCCCGGCCGCCTCGGCCGCGGTCTCGAGCCTTCGCGGGCTGACCGGCGGCAGCGCGAGCGTGGCCTACAGCTCGGGCGGCGGCGGCATGAGCGACGAGGTCGCGGGGATCACCAACGAGATCAACAACGCCGCCACGAGCAACGTCGCCGCGGCCGGCCAGGACGCGCTCAACAACACCTCCGAGCAGGTGGCGCTGATCCGGCTGCAGCAGGCGGTGAACATGCAGAGCATGTCGATCAACATGATGTCGAACATGCAGAAGGCGCAGCACGACGCGCGCATGGCGGCCGTCAACAACATGCGCTGAGCCGCGGGCGGTCCCGCACGGGGGCGAGGAGGACGCGATGGCGCTCGGTCTCGAGGTGAGCGAGCAGGAACTCAAGGCGCTGCTCGAGGTGGGCTTCCTGTACCGCGAACGCGGCGAGGCAGCCGAGGCGCGCGAGGTCTTCGAGGGTGTGCTCGCGCTAAGGCCCGATCTCGCGGTGGCGAAGGTGGGGCTCGCCAACGCCCTGCAGCTTCTCGGCGACGACGAGGCGGCCGAGCGGCTGTTGCGCGAGGCGGCCGCCGCGCAGCCCGACAACGCATTCGTGGCGCAGCAGCTCGGCGAGCTGCTGCACACCGTCGGCAAGCGCGAGGAGGCGGCCGAGTGGCTGCGCAAGGCGATCGAGCTCGACGCGGCCGGCCCCTACGGGCAGGCCGCGAAGGCGGTGCTCGATCTGCTCGAGGCCGACGTCGCCTACACCTACCGCGCCCCCGAGGCGGGCTAGGCGGCGGCCGGTAGCGGCCCGGACGGGGTCGGGAACGAGGCGTACGAGGAGAGACCGACATGGATCCGATCGCGGCCAAGGGACTCGGCGGGCTGTCGAATCTCGGCAGCGAACTCGGCAAGGTCGCCGGACGCAGCACCGGCGCTCCGGGCAAGTTCGAGGCGCTGCGCACCGCCAAGCTCGGGCAGAAGAAGATCGACCCGGTCCAGACCGCGCGCAACTTCCTGCAGACCGGCAACGTCGAGGGGCCGCAGCAGACCACCATGGCGCAGCGGGTGGCGGCGCGCGACGGGATCGCGTTCCGTCCGGTCATGGGGCTCGACGGCGCGCAGAAGGCCGAGGTGTGGTCGCCCAACCGGGTGCAGGGCGCGAGCGGCAGCGACCGGATCGCGAGCGCGATCACCGATCTCAACACCGGCCAGGAGCGGCTCGAGCAGATCATCCAGGAGCTGCGCAGCGGCAAGCAGTTCTCCACCCAGGAGCTGCTCGGGCTGCAGGCGGAGGTGAACCTGCTCAGCGAGCAGATCCAGATGTCGACCAAGCTCGTCGACTCCGCCATGCAGAGCATCAAGCAGGTCATGCAGCAGCAGGGCTGACGCTCCGCTGCGCGGCGCTTTTCGGCGTGCGAGCGAATTGGACATTGAGCAGGTGGTGCAGCAGCAGGACCGAGACCGCGACGTCGCGGGCGGGCGGCGAGACCGGCGCGCGAGATCGCTCCGTTGACGCTTTGCCAGCAGCGGTCGGTATCGGGCAGCGCCGACTCCGCGCTGCGTCGCCCGGCTCGATCATCTCCCTTGGCTCTCGGTGACGCATGGTGAGCAAGCGACCGAGCGCCAGCAGACGATCGCGGTCGAACGCGCCGAGATTCGTCTGCGCGGCGTGCCTGGCGTCGCGCGAGCGCCAAGGTCTTTCCGGTTGGGGCGCGATCCAAAACCTCCCAAGCCGCTGTAGCGAGCGCCAACCGAAACGACACGGACGCCGGGCTGGAGTCCTGGAAGCCGGGGATTGCACGGATTGCTGCCGTGCGCTGGTCGCCGCGTTGGCTGCCTTCGAGCCTCCTGCCGGGTAGTAGTTGCCGCCGGCAAACTGGGTAGTCTATATTTGCTTGGTCGACGGAAAAGTGACTGTCGATACACTTGTCGAGGGACGCCATGGGGGCAACAGCAAGACGGGGATCGGTTTGGGCGAGGGCTGCGGTGTTCTGTCTGACGCTGGCGGCATGGTGGGGGCTGCCGCCCAGGGCCGCTGCTGCGCCCATCGCACTTGACAGGCCCATGTACTACGTGGACGCCGCCACAAGCTCGGCCGGCTCGGCGAAGGTGTACCGGATCACGGGCCTCGACCCCACCACGCAGGTCGCGGTCGTAGAGCAGATCGCCTCGCTGCCGGGCTCCGGTGCGGGCTTCGGTGGACTCGTCTATACAGCCATGATTTCGTCGTACGAACCCGACCGGCTGTACGTGGTGGAGGCTGGGGCCTATCGGCTGGGGTATTACGACCTCACTACGGGCGGCTTCACCGTGGTCGGTACCGTTCCCGTCGACTTGGGCGGCAACTTCTCGGCGGTGGGAGGCGATTTCTCCCCCTCCGGAGGGATGTACGTCGCGAGTGCCGCCGGCAACAAGATACGACGCCTCGATCCGCATACGGTCGTCGGGGGGGTCGTGCAGACCCAATGGTTCATGAACGCGGGCCTCGACGTCAACGGCTTCGACATCGCCTTCGACACCAACGGAGATCTTCTGCTCGGTCGCAATAGCGGCTCTCCTGCTGCAACTTACTACCGCTACGATACTCTGCCCACCGCAAGCGGTCAGACGGGCTCTCCCACGCTTCTGCGAACCGGTGGTTCGAGCCACTCGGGTCTCGCCGTCGCCACATGGAACGGGAGCAAGTATGTCTTCGCGTCGCGGGCAGCGAAGCTCGACGTCTATCCCTACGTAAGCGGCGGCACGATGGGAGCCCCAACGCTCTATAGCTGGCAGCTTGCCGACGGAACCCCCGTCACCATGGGGTCGGGTGACCTCGCGGGCGTGCTCCTGGATGTTGCGGTTCCCGAGCCCGGTGTACTCGGTCTTTTCGGCGCTCTCATGCTGGCTCTCGCCGTGCGGATGCGGGCTGCGGGCTGACGGTCTGTCTGCGCAACGGGGTTGCCGCCGGCACATTTGCCCCCTCCCGCCTCCTCGACTTCGCCTCGGCGGCGGAGGCGAGACACGCTCTGTGCCGCCCCGGGCGCACCTTCGTGTTCGCTCCCCCTGCCCCGCTGGCCGGCGGCGGGGGGCGCGGGTACAGTGAGGGCGCCGGGCCGGGGGCGCGGAGTCCCCTGCAGGCAGCCACGGCGAGGACGAGGAGCGAGAGCGAACGTGGGAGCTGGCAACGGGAGGCGACGCTGGGGCGCGGTGGTGGCGCTCGTGTGCGTGCTCGGGATCGCCGGGTGCAAGAAGGACGTGCTGCACGGGCTCGACGAGGTCGAGGCCAACCGCGTGATCGTGGTGCTCGCCAAGCACGGAATCACCGCCGACAAGGAGCCGGACACCGCCGGTGACGAGGGGCCGCGCTACAAGATCGTCACCGACGAGAAGGACGCGGTGCGCGCCTCCGAGATCCTGCTCGAACTCGGGCTGCCGCGAAAGAAGAAGAAGGGGCTCGCCGACGTCTACGCCACCCCCAGCATGATCCCCACCGACATGGAGGAGAAGGCGCGCAACCTGCTCGCGCTGCAGGGCGAGCTCGCCTCCACCCTCGAGGCGATCGACGGGGTGGTCGACGCGCGCGTGCACCTCGTGCTGCCCGAACTCGGGCTGCTCGGCGATCGCGGACCCGAGCGCGGCGGGCAGGCGAGTGTGCTCGTCAAGCACGAGGTCGTCAAGCGCCCGGGCGGCGAGCTCAGCGAGCGCGAGCAGCTCGAGAAGTACCGCGGCATGCTGATCTCGCTGCAGGGCGATCTGCGCGAGGTGCGCAAGGCGCTGCGCGAGGAGCTGCCCGCGATCAACAAGCAGCAGATCGGCGCGATCAACGCGATCGACGTCTACCTCGACAAGCACCGCGACGACCGCGAGGCGCGCAGCGCCCTCGCCGCGCTCGCCTCGCTCAAGCAACTCACCACCCGCATGCGCGACCGGCTCGCGTACCTCGCCGCGCTGCCCAAGATCAAGGAC
>RFJN01000394.1 GCA_003694875.1 Planctomycetota bacterium
CCTCGAGACCGTGGGCACCGAGCCCAAGCGCGTCCGCTCCCTGGCCCACCGGCACGTCGAAGCGCCAGCGCCGCCCGTAGACCGCCTCGAGCCGCGGCGCGGCGATCCGCGGGGCGCCCGACGCCACGCGCCGTGTTCCGACGGGAAAGTGCAGTTCGTGCGGCGCATGCAGCCTCTCACCCGAATAGCGGCTGCGCACCGCGTCGAGCGTGCGGCCGAAGCGGAACCAGCGCGGAGCCGCCAGCCCCGCCGCCTCGATCTCGAACGAGGCCGTGCGGCCGAGCCGTGCGGCGGGAGCGAAGCCCGCAGCGTCGAACGCGATCTGCCGCGGCCGCGCCTGCCAGGGCGCGACGGGCGCCACCGCGCGGATCGCGTCGTGGCCGAAGCCGGAGGTGAGGCGCGCGAGTTCGGGCGGCGCGAAGTCGTACGTCGGCGCCGCGAGCCGCTGTGCGCGCGGCCCGAGCGCCTCGGTGGCCGCGCGCCCCCCACCGAAGCCGGCGAGACCGAAGCGCGCCGTGGCACCGAGCGCAAGGCCCGGCCGAAGTGCGGGCGCATAGTACTTGCGCAACGGTGCGGGCACGGTGATGCCGCGCGCGGACACCGGCGCCCCGGCGCCGCGTTGCTGCGGCTCGAAGACCGCTGCCCCCGCCCCGCCGATGCGCGGCTGCAGCTGCGACGGCGCGAAGCCCGCGTGCCCGACGCCGAAACCACGCGGCGACGCCAAGGGCTGCACACCCAGCCCCCGCCACGCAGCGGTGGGCAGCGCTCGCGCGGGGCTCGGGCCCGCCCACGAGGTGGCCGCGGGCGCAGCGGACAGCAGCGGCGCCGCCGGTGCGAGCCACTGCAGTTCGGTGCGCCAGGTGGTGAACGAGAGTTCTGCGGCCGGTGCAACCGCACGCGTCCAGCGTGCCGCGGTGCGCCCCGCCACCGGGGCCGGCACGCGGAAGCCGGGCATCGACGTACCGCCCGAGACCGCGAGCGACTCGAGCAGGTTCGTGCGCCGCAGCGTCGGCGCGCCCGGAGCCCCAGCCGGCTCCAGAACGAAGCTCGGCACGGTCACCGCCGCGGGCGGCGCGCCGAACTCGGCGCTACGCAGCCGCAGACGGCCGAAGGCGTCCGGCGCGAGCACGAGCGGCCGCCGCACCGCCGCCTGCCGGCGGGAGGTCGGCGACGCACCGGGCTGCAGCACCAAGCTGCCGAGCGGATCCAGCCCGCCCGAGGCCTGCATGGCCGCGAACGGCAGTCGCACGCTGCCGCGCAGCCGCGGCAGTCCGAAGCGATCGAGCGAGAGATCGGTCCAGCGGCCGCCCGAGGCCGCAGCCGGCGGCGCCGAGCGCAGCCCGAGCTGGGCGAGCGCGAGCCGCGGCAGATCGGGCGCCCCCGCTCCGACGAGCAGGTCCGCCCCACCGCGCGCACGCGCTCCGAGGGCGCGCTGCAGTTCCCGTCCCGCCTGCCACTGCGTACGCGTCGCGGCGATCCCGCCGTAGCCGAGCGCGACGTGCGACATGCCGCCGAAGGTCCGCACCGCCTGGGCGTGCGCGGGGGCGGGCTCGAAGCCCGAGAACGCGGTCGCCGTGAGGGCCCGCGGGAGCGCACCCAACGCCCCGAACGTCGAGGTGTGGCTGGTGCGCGCACCGAGTCCGCCCTCGAACCCCGCGTAGCCGACGCGAGCGCCGCGCCAGCCGCGTGCCGGTTCGGAGAAGCCGTACCACGGCCGGCGCTCGCTGTGGAACTCCATCATCTCCGGCCAGCCGACGAGCCGCGGGTGCCGCGCCGGGGTCGGATCGACCGGACGCGGGCCCTCGTAGCCCGCCGCCACCGCCGCGACGCCGCCCTCCTCCTCCGCGATCGCTCCGCTTGCGCGCAGCGCCACCACGAGCTGCGGCATCGCGGCGAGCCAGCGCCGCGCCGCCGCCGGTCCCTGGCCGCGCAGCGCGAGATCGACCCCGAGTGCCGCGGCGAGCGCGCGGGCCAGCGTCCCCTCGCCGCCCTGCTCGAGCGCGCCGCCGAGCACGGCGTCGAGCATGCCGAAGCGACGGTCGAAGCGCGTGAAGCTCTCGGCGATCCCGAGCGTCTGTCCGAAGCGCTCGAGCGCCATTAGGTTGCTGCGCGTGACCCGCTGCTCGATCGCGTCCGCGAACCGCACGCTTGCCTCGTGCGTGGCGTGCTCGGCGAAGCGTTCGGCGCGTTCGGCGAGCGTTGCGCAGCGGATGTTGCTGTGCATGCGCGCGAGCAGGCGATCGGCGAAGGCGGCGCGCGGATCGGACGGCTGGTCGTGCCCGGCTCGTGCCGCGGCGACCTCCTGCTCGACCGGAGCGAGTACCGACGCGAGCGCCCCCTGCGGCAGCAGGCCCGTACCGCCGAGCACCGCGAGCGCCGCCACGACGGCGCGATCGGCGGCGGGATCGACCCGACCGTCCGCGAGCCGACGCAGCCAGCGTTCGACGAGCGCGCGCAGCCGGCGGCGTGCCACGCGCCGCACCGCGGGGCTGTCGGCCGAACGGGCAAGCGCGGCGAGCCGCCGCAGGATCCCGCCAAGTTCGGCGGGATCGGCCTGTTCGGCCGCCCGCACGATCGGCTCGAGCGCCTCGACCGCAGCCGCCTCCTCGGCTGCCGCGTCGGGCTCACCGTCGGTGACCGCCTCGGGCAGTTCGATCTCGGGCGCGCTCTCCGCGTTCTCCGCGTCCGGCTCCGCCGCGGCCGCCTGCACCACGTTCCGCCGCAACCCCTCGAGTCGCCGCCGCACCGCCTCGAGTTCCTGCGGACTCCATTGCTCGGTCATCTGCCGCTCCTGGATCGGGTTGTGATCCGCTTGTCGAGACCCGCCGCAGCCCGGGCAACCGGCTGCAGCCCCTCCGAACGCCGTCAAGTGTAGCACGGTCGAGGGGGCATTGCTACCGCCCTGCGAGCCCTCGAACACCGCCAGCAACCAACTTGAGGCCAACAAGTTGCGACGCCATTCGAATCGAGCGCGAGCCGCGTCGCGACACGCGCCTGCGGCCGAAGCTCGCCGGGCCGAGCCGCCTCGCTGACCTGCGTCCTGTCCCGCACGGTGGTGCCAACCGACGATCGCCAGCCGACGCGGCCCCGCCCGCGACCCGCGGCGCCGTTCGCGTCCGGCCTCGCAGGGGCGCGTCGGCGCCATGGCGGGTCGTGTTCGTGGTCGGTGCGGGCGAAGATCCGCCCCCGCGCCCCTGAGCGAGCGGATTCTGGGTTTCCTAACATGCGTATCAGGGGCGCGTTGCGTCGCTGCTATGGCCGACACCCCAGGGAGGTGGCGTACGGCGGGCGGGTGACGAACACGCGAGGCGCCACAC
>RFJN01000395.1 GCA_003694875.1 Planctomycetota bacterium
CCGAGGGTCTTGGGCACGATCTCGGCGAACACGAGCACCGCGAGCGTCAGTCCGGCGGAGAACCAGCCGAGCCACGCCGATCCGAACACCTCCTCGACCGCCGCGCCCGCCGCCGCCGCGCCGGCGGTGTTCGCGATCGTGTTGAGCGCCAGGATGGCGGCGATCGGTCGGTCGACGTCGCGCCGCAGCCGGGCGAGCACGCGTCCGGCGAGCGAGCCGCGCGCGGCAAGCGACTCGGCGTAGGCGGGCCGGATCGAGTACAGCACCGCCTCGAACAGCGAGCAGGTCGCCGACACGCCGATCACGAGCAGCACGATCGCGGCGATCAGTCCCACGGACGGCCCTTTCGCGAGCCCTTGTGGCTCGCCTCCCGCGATCGCTGTGACATGCGCGCCGGGCGCGCCATGGCCTCAGCCCTCCCGGCGAAACAGCAGCACGCGCCCCTGCAGCGGCGCGCCACGCAGCACCCCGAGCTGCTCGCCGAAGCCCATGTTGCGGATGTGGTCGCGAAACGGCATCACCTGCCCGCCCATGGCGTCGAGATTGAGGTAGGCGAACTCGCCGCGGATCTGGAAGACGGTCCCCGAGGCGAGCCAGCGGTTCATGTCCTCGACCGGAAAGCGCTCGAGCGCGGCGCGACGATCGGGGGCGGACACGAAGCGGTCGGCGCCCGACGGCGCAGAAGGCGGCGCGCCCGGCTCCTCGTCGCCCGGCGGTGGCACACGGATCGTCTGCTCGATGCGCAGCCCGCGGCGCGGCCGCGGGGCGGCGCTCGGGCGCCCGGTCGTGGCCGGCGCCGGCCGCCGCTCACCGGCGTCCGCCTCCGACCGCTCGCGCCCGAGCCGCGCGAGGATCTCCTGCTGCCCGCGCAACAGCGCCGCCAGCGTGCGGGCGAGCACCGGCCCGTCCGGGCCGAGTCCCGCCTGTGCTGCGCGCTCGAGCCGTTCGATCAGCTCCTGCCGCTCCGTCTCACCCGCCACCATCGGGCTCCTCCCCGCTCGCCGAGCGCGTAGCTGTCCGCGCCCCTACTCGGGCCACGGCGCGCACGCCCAGCGTTCCCAGCGCGCACGCGCCTCGGGCTCGGCGTCCTCGCGCCGGCGCAGCCGCAGCTCGCCGCGCGGTCGAGCGCCCAGCGTCACCGCGATCTCGAGCAGACGATCGCCCCGCAGCACCGTCAGCGTGCAGCGCTCGCCCGGCTCGTAGTCCTCGAGCCGCGCGGCGAGTTCCGCCGCGCGCACCCGGTAGCCGTCAAGTGCCACCGGCTCGTCGCCCCCGCTCAACCCCGCGCGCCAGGCGGGGCCGTCCGCGTAGACCGTGGCGATCCGCGCTCCGTCGCCCGAGGCCTTCACACCCAGCCACGCGCGCTCGCCGGACTCCGAGCGCTCGAGCCGCATGCCGAAGGGTGCGAGCAACGGCTGCCAGTCGGGATCCTCGGTGCCCCGGATCCACGCCTCGAGCAGCGGCCGCAGCCCGCCACCGGCGACCCGATCGATCTCCTCCTCGAGTTCCGCGCTGCGGTAGCCGCGCGGCGCCTCGGGCGGGAAGCGTCGCCACATGGCGCGCAGCACGTCGTCGAACGAGCGCTCGCCGCCGGTGCGACGCCGGATCTCGAGATCGAGCGCCCACGTCACGAGCGCCCCCTTGTCGTAGTAGCTCACGGTGCGGTTGGGGGTGTGCTCGTCGCGAATGTAGAACGTCGTCCACGTGTCGAACGACGCCTCGGCAAGCGAGCGCACCCGCCGGCCGGGTGTCGAGTGCACCCGATCGATCAGCGTGGCCAGCCCGTCCATGAGCTGTTCGGCGCTGAGCACCTCCGCGCGCCGCGCCACGATCCGCTCGTAGTAGCTCGTGATCCCCTCCACCGCCCACAGCGCGTCGGTGTGCCGCTCGCGCGCGAGTTCGAAGGGACCGAGCCCCTCGGGGCGCAGCCGCTTGCCGTTCCAGGCGTGGAAGTGCTCGTGCGCCGCAAGCACGAGCCAGTCCCGCCACCGCTCGGGCTCGGAGAGTCCGAACGGCGGCGCGCCGAGCACGGTGCTGTCGCGGTGCTCGAGCCCGCCGCGCACCCCGGGCTCGCGCAGCACGAGGAACACGAAGCGCCGGTACGGAAGACCGCCCCACAACCGGCCCGCGGCGGCGACGATGCGCTCGATGCCGGTGCGCGCCGCCTCGAGGTCGAAACCGCGCGCGGGACCGGACGCCGCGATCCGGTGCGGCACGCCCGCGTGCTCGAAGTCGGTCGTGCGCAGCCGACCGCACAGGATCGGCGCGTCGATCAGCGCGTCGTAATCGGACGCAGCGAAGCGGTGTGCGCTCTCGTCCCCGTCGATCGGCTCGAGCGCGGTGGCGACCTCCCAGCCCTCGGGCAGATCGGTGAGCCGCACCTCGTGCGGTCGCTCCTCCTGCCCCTCGACGAACACGAACACACCCGCGCCGTGCAGCAGCGCGCGCACGTCGTCCACCGCCGGGGTGCGCACGCTCGGCTCGTTGGCGTACACGCGGTAGCGAAGCTCGATCTCGCCACCCTCGGCGCCCGCGAGCTCCCAGCGCTGCTTGTCGAGCTTGCGCACCGCAAGCGAGCGCTCGCCCGCCCGCGCCTGCACGCGCTCGATCACGCGCGCGTACTCGCGAATCTTGTACGAGCCGGGCGTCCAGGCTGGCATGCCGAACCGGAGGGCACCCTGCGGCGCGGCGCAGCGCAGCCGGATCTCGAGCATGTGCTGGCGGTGGCCCGCAAGCGACACGTCGTAGCGGACGGGCGTCACGGCGTTTCCTCTCTTTTCGGGCGCGGCGTCCCGCGCCACGCTACTGCACTCCGGGCGCCGCGTGCGGGATCGGCGGCGTCTCGCCGGGCGGTGGCGCCACGCGCGGCACCGGCGGCATGGGCGGCAACGGTCCCGGCAGCTCGAAGAGCGGGCGCTGTTCGATCACCGCGATCCGCCCGTCCGGCCCGATCCGCACCCGGTGCCGACGCGGCCCCTCCGGATCGGGATCCACCCCGAGGCCGTAGCCCACGACGGCGGGCGCGGTCCCACCGTCCGTCGCGGCGTCGCCGGTTGCCGGTGTACCCGCCGCGGGCCCGCCCGTGGACGTGACGCCGGAGGCGGCCGGCTGCGCGGGCGCCTCCGACGCGCTGCGCGCGGACCCGGCCGCTGCGCCGGCGTGCCCGCGCTGCGCCACCGGCCGCCGCTCGCGCGGAGCCGCGGCGGCGCAACCCGACGCCGTGGCGCCGAGCGCAATCGAGGCGCTCACGATCGCCACCGCCGTGCACCGCCGGCACCCCACCTCGTGCTCCTCCGTCAGTGCGCGCTGTCGGCGAGTTCGTGCGGGCGCTTGTAGGGCGGCAGACCGATCGGACGCGGCTGCTCGCTCGGGGTGTGGTAGACCGGGCCATGGTCCGGCACGTCGTTCTGGTGGCCCGAGCCGTAACGTCCCTCGAGCGACAGCTTCTCGAGCAGCTCCGGCGGCCGCGCCCCCACGATCGTGCCGTGCTCCGGTGCGACCGTGGGAAGCTCGAAAGTGTAGACG
>RFJN01000046.1 GCA_003694875.1 Planctomycetota bacterium
GCGCGGCGCATTCGCGTCCGTCAACGTCGGAATGTCGGTGTGTTCGCTCACTGGGGCATCTCCACCGTCTGGATCTTCTTGCGCGTCTCGGGATCGAGTTGGTCGACCGGTACCCCGACGCTCGCCTGCAGCGCGCGCACGTACGCCACGATCGCCCAGCGGTCGCGCGGCGGAATGCTGTGGCGGTACGGCGGCATGGTCGCGCGTCCGTTCGAGATCGTCTGGAAGATGTAGCCCACCGCCTGCTTGCGGATCCGCTCGTCCCACAGCTTCGGCGGCGGCGCCAGCCCGCGCCGCGGCACGATCGCCTGTCCGCTGCCGGCGCGATCGTGGCACGCGGCGCAGAAGATGTTGAACTGCCGCTGGCCCCGCTCGAGCAGCGCCCGGGTCACCGGCATCGGGAAGCTCTCGGCCGGCTTGCCGTCCACCAGCCCCCGATAGAGGTGGTCATCGGCGGCGAGCAGATCCGGATCGGGGCGTGTCGAGTCCGCCGCCGACCGCCCTCGCGGCACGGTGTCCGGCACCGGCCGTCGCATGGCGCGATCGTCCGGGAACCAGGTGTACTCCTCCTGGGGATCGGCCCGCTGCGTGTCGTACATGTTGCGCTGCCACTGGATCGGCGGCTTCGTCTTGGTCTTGCTCCCGCAGCCGACCGCGAGAAGTGCCGCGCCGGCGCAGGCAGACGCCAGGGCGAGCGTGCGTAGGTTCGCCACCACTCAGTCCTCCAGCAGTTCGATGTCGGTGCCGCCGAGTGCCTCGAGCCGCGCCGGAAGCTGCTCGAGATCGAACTTCGGATCGCGCGCCTCCACGAGCAGCATGAACCGGTCGTCGGTCACCCGCTCCCACTTGCTGTGGTAGAAGACCGGGTGGTAGGGCCGCGGCAGGCAGTTGACCGCCCACATCCCGAAGAACGCACCGAACGCGGAGAGCAGCACCGTCAGCTCGAAGGTGATCGGAATGAAGGCGGGCAGGCTGAAGAACGGCTTGCCGCTGATCACGAGCGGATAGTCCACCGCCGATGTCCACCACTGCAGCAGCAGCGCCCCGGTGCAGCCCGTGAGCCCGCCCGCGAGGGTGATCCACGGCACGAGCGAGAACCGGTGGCCGAGCTTCTTCTCGAGCCCGTGCACGGGAAACGGCGTGAGCGCATCGATGCGCGCATACCCGTCGGCGCGCAGCGCCTCGACCGCCTTCGTGATCGCGGCGGCGGAGTCGAAGATCGCTGCCACGCCGTAGATCCTGGTCTCCTTCAGCACGGCTCAGCCCTCCTGTCGGGCGGCGGCCACCGCCTCGCCACCCCCGGTCGCGGCCGGCTGCTCCGGCGCACTCGGGTGGTGGTGCGGATCCGCCTCCGGCATGACGTTCTTGACCTCGGAGATCGCGATCATGGGCCCGAACTTCAGGAACAGCAGGAACAGCGTGAAGAACAGCCCGAAGCTGCCGATCAGGCCCACGAAGTCCCAGATCGTCGGGGTGAAGTAGCCCCACGACGCCGGCAGGAAGTCGCGGTGCAGCGAGGTCATCACGATCACGAACCGCTCGAACCACATGCCGATGTTCGTGGTCACGCTCACGATGAAGCTCACCAGCAGCGAGGTCCGCATCCGCTTCGACCAGAAGAGCTGCGGGAACACCACGTTGCAGGTGATCATCGTCCAGTACGCCCAGGCGTACGGTCCGAACGCACGGTTGATGAACGTGAAGCCCTCGTACGGGTTGCCGCCGTACCACGCGATGAAGAACTCGATCATGTAGGCGTAGCCCACGATGGAGCCGGTCACCAGCATGATCTTGTTCATGTTCTCGATGTGGCGCAGCGTCACGATCCGCTTGAGGTGGAAGACCTCGCGCGCAATCAGCATGAGCATCTGCACCATGGCGAAGCCGCTGAACACCGCGCCCGCCACGAAGTACGGCGGGAAGATCGTGGTGTGCCAGCCCGGCAGGATCGAGACCGCGAAGTCGAAGCTCACGATACTGTGCACCGAGAGCACGAGCGGGGTCGCGAGCGCGGCGAGCAGCAGATACGCCTTCTCGTAGTGGAACCAGTTGCGCATCGAGCCGCGCCAGCCCATGGACAGTACGCCGTAGATGAAGCGGCGAATCTTCGAGGTGGCCCGGTCCCGGATCGTGGCGAGATCCGGCACCATGCCCATGAACCAGAACAGGAAGCTCACCGTGCCGTAGGTGCTCACGGCGAAGACGTCCCACAGCAGCGGACTGCGGAAGTTCGGCCACATGGACATCTGGTTGGGCACCGGCAACATCCAGTACGCCACCCACACGCGGCCGACGTGGATGCCCGGGAACAGCAGCGCGCACACCACCGCGAAGATCGTCATCGCCTCGGCGAACCGGTTGATCGCGGTGCGCCAGTCCTGCCGGAACAGGAACAGGATCGCCGAGATCAGGGTGCCGGCGTGACCGATCCCGATCCAGAACACGAAGTTCACGATCGGGAACCCCCAGCCGACGGGGTTGTTGTTGCCCCAGATCCCGACACCTTCCCAGAACAGGTAGCCGATCATGATGCCGAGGCCGCCGAGCGCCAGCAGCGACAGGGCGAAGGCCACGTACCAGCCCTTCGGCGGCGGCTGTTCCACCACCCGGCAGACCGTCTCGGTCACGCCATGGAAATCCAGCCCCAGCACCAGCGGCGGACGCTTCGTCGGATCGTCGTCCGTCGTGGTGTCGACCGGATCGGTATCGAGCAGTTTCTGAGGATCCGCAGACGTGCTCATGCGCTTACACCAGCTCCGGGTTCGGGTTGCGGACGCGGGCGAGATACGAGGTACGCGGCTGCAGGTTCATCTCGGGGAACAGGACGTAGCTGCGCCGCCACTGCTTGATCTTCGAGACACGAGAATCGGGATCGTTCACGTCGCCGAACACAATCGCGTCGGCCGGGCACGCCTGCGCGCACGCGGTCGTGAATGCACCGTCCTCGACCCGCTCCCGGCCGGCGTTCTTCGCGTCCTGCTGCGCGCGGCGGATCCGCTGCACGCAGTAGGTGCACTTCTCCATGACACCGCGGAAGCGCACCGTCACGTCGGGGTTGTTCGCGAGCGGAAGCGGATCGGTCGAGTACATGCGCTTCGCAAAGTTGAAGTAGTTGAAGCGACGCACCTTGAACGGGCAGTTGTTGGAGCAGTAGCGGGTGCCGATGCAGCGGTTGTAGACCATGTCGTTGAGCCCGTCGGGGCTGTGGCTCGTCGCCTGCACCGGGCAGACCTGCTCGCACGGCGCCATCTCGCACTGCTGGCACGGCATGGGCTGCTGCACCATGTCGGGATCGTCCGGGGAGCCCACGAAGTAGCGGTCGATCCGCAGCCAGTGCATCTCCCGGCCGTTGATCACCTCCCGCTTGCCGACCACCGGCACGTTGTTCTCCGACTGGCACGCCACGAGGCACGCGTTGCAGCCGTTGCAGGCGTTGAGGTCGATCGCCATGCCCCACTGCTGGCCCTTGCTGTAGTCGGGCTCCTTCCACAGGGTGCCGACGGGCTCGCCCGTCTCGGGATCGATCGGCCGCTCGGCCTCCTCCGGCAGCATGTCCTTCTCGGGCTCGAAGCCCTCCTCGAACAACTTCGCAAGTGCGACCTCACGCACGATCGGACGGTCGTGCATCTCGCCGCTGCCGCGGTTGACCGAGACGTCGTGGCTGTCCTGCAGGCACGCGATCTGGGTGCGCTCGCCCGTAGCCTTGATCTCCGCGTCGGTGCGGAAACCGGGCTGGGTGCGGGTGCGCAGCGCATAGGCGTTGTAGCCGCGTCCGGTCGCGTGGCTGCCGCCCGCCTGCC
>RFJN01000396.1 GCA_003694875.1 Planctomycetota bacterium
GTGGCGAACGGTCGGCTGCGTCCGCCGACCTGGTACTACTTCCGGCCGGACAATGCGATCCGGCTCGCCACGCTCGGCCGCGAGGTGCGTGTGCGCCTGCAGCGGCGGCTGTTCCGTCCCCGCAACCGGCGCGAGACCGAGGCGATCCTCGGCGGTCGCGGCGTTGCGCTCGTTCCCCACGCCGTCAGTGCCACAGCGCGCGTGACGCGGGTGATCGTGCCCCGGATCGCGGCGGGAGAGCGTGTCGCGGTCGCCACCGCCGCGACCCGCTGGCGGGTGGCCGCTCCCGGCAGCTGCCGAGTGCGGGTCCGCGACCTGATCGTTCCCGACAGCCCGCGGCCGGTGCCGGTGGAACTCACCTGCGTGCGTTCGAACGGCGGCGCAGCGGGCGATCTGCTCCTGCTCGCCTGGATCGACGGAGCGCGGCGCCAGGCGCTGCGGCTCGACGCCCCCGGCGCGCACCGGTTCGTGCTCGGCGTCCTCGCGCCGGGAACCCACACGCTGCGGTTCGAGCTGTTCCGGCGTGCCGAGCCCTCCGCGCCGTTCCGGCCGACGAGCGACCGCGAGGCGGGCGTCACGATCGTCGTGAACCATCCGATCGCGCCGCGAGACGACGCCGACACGCCGCGGGCTGCCCTCCCGTTCGGCAACGAGCAGCGATTCCACACACTCGCGCCCGGAACGCGGCTGCACTTCCCCTTCCGCCGGACGGCGACCATCGCCGGCTCGCTGTCGTGCGCGTGGGTGCCGGAGCCGGGGCCGAGCGCGATCCGGGACGTGCTCGAACTCCAGCTCGAACGCGCGGACGGCGAACCGCTCGAGCAGCACTGGGTCAGCGTGGCACGCACCCCGAGCCCGCCGACGGTCTGTCTCGACGGCACCGAACGGCCGCGGCTGTACCGGTTCCCGATCCGGCTGTCGCGCGACCTGCCGCCCGGCGACTACCGGCTTTCGGTGCGTCTCGCCTCGGGGCGCGGCGGACTGCTGCGCGTGACGCTGCTCGACACCGCCCCCACCCTCCTGTCGGCCGGCCGTTTCGTGCACCTCAATGTGCTGGGACCGCTCACCGTGCGGCTGTCGGTCGACGGCCGCTGGCTGCAGCAACACGACGCCGACGGTGTGCGGCTCGCCTACCGGCTCACCTCCCGCGAGGGGGCGGGCCCGCTCCAGCCGGTGCGCCTGCGCCGCGCCGATCCCGAAGCGCTCGAGGCCAGCGCGGCGATCCGCGTTCCGGACGGCGTGCATACCGTGAGTGTGGGAGGGCTCGGCGACCCGGTTCCGGTCCGCGTGTTCAGCTCTCGGCCGGTCGGTGGAAGCTGCGGCCGCGAGGTGCTCGCGCTCTCGCCCGAGACCGAGGAGTTGACCGAACTCGAACTCTACCCCGCACGCGCGCGTCGCCGCTGGTACGCCACACGCCCCGGCGCGGCGTTGCGGTACGCGCTGCCGCCGTCCGCACCGGACCGCTCGCCCCCTCCTCTCGCGTTCGTCGTGCGGACCGAACTGCCCTCGCCGGACGAGGAGGCGGCGCCCTCCTCGGTCGTGCTTGCGGTGCGCTGCCGCGACCGCGAGGGCCGGACGCTGTCCGAAAGCCGCTGCCGTCTCGCGCCGAGAGCCGACGACAGCTGCGTCGCGCTGTCGGCCCCCTCGAGCCGCTATGCGCAACCGGACACGATCTACCTGCGTCCACCGAGCGCCACGGCCACGATCGAACTCGAGAGCGTGTCGGCAACGGCATGGGTCGGCGCGCGCTGCGAACTCGACCCGTCCCCCATCCGAACCGTGTACACGCCGATCGACGCGGCGAGCCCCGACCGACCGCGGCTGCGGCACGGAGCGCGCTTGCCGCACCGATCGAACCCGATCGAGCCGCTCGGGGTCGAGCGCCTCGCCGCGGCCGGTCGTGCGCGCTGGCTGGCGGTGAGCCGTCCGGTGCTCGAGGAACTCGAGCCCGAGCCCCCCGTCGCCGGCGCCCGCCTGCCCCTGCACCCCGAGACCGGAGCCGAGCTGATGCGCGTGCTGCAGCGGCTCGGCCCGCAGCCGGCCGAACCGTGGCGCGCGGGGTGGTACACACCGATCGAGCCCGGCCGCCCCACGCGGATCGAGATCCCCACGGCGCTCGAAGCGTCCGGCACGCCCGGTGACGGCGAGACGCAGCCGGTGCTGCAGGTGCGCTGGGAGGGGCTGCGGGAGCCACCGCCCGAGAGCGTCACCCTGTCGCTCGATGGCAAGCGTGTGGCGACCGTGCTGTCGCTCGCGCGCCGCGGTCTGGCGCAGGCGCCGCTACCGGAGGCGGGCGAGCACGTGCTGCTCGTGGGTGGGCTGCCTCCGGAGGCGAAGGTGTTCGTCAACGTCCCGGTGGCGGGTGCGGCGCGCCCCGAAGCGTTTCGGTACCGGACGCTGTACGAACTTGCTTCCGGACGACCGATCCGGCTGCGACTCGAGAAACCTCCGGGCCAGGACCTCGTGCTCGAGGGCTCGGTTGCCCTCGCGTCGCCCGCCGAGGCGACCGGTCTCGGGGCGTTGCACGTTCGCGTTCTCGCCGCGCAGACGCCACCGGGCCTGGCCGTGACCGACCCGACGATCCGGGATCGAATCGTGCTGCCGGTGGGTGGAAGCGCACAGCCGGTGCTCGTGCTGCACACGGGCCAGACCGTCGAGA
>RFJN01000397.1 GCA_003694875.1 Planctomycetota bacterium
CCCCTCGACCGAGGTGCTCGCGCCCCCGGCGTTCGCCGAGCGGGTGCGGCGCGCCGGGCGACGGCCGGCAAGCGGTGCGCCGTGGTTTCTCGCCCGTGCCGCCCGGATCGAACGCTGAGGCGTGTGCGGAGGCTTCCGACCGGCTGCACCGTTGCGTCCCGCCCGTGCGATTGCTACCTTGCGCCGCGCCGCAACTCCGAAGCGAGCGAGGTCCCCATGGCCGACGTCGAACTGCGCACCTACACGTTCATCGACATCCTGCAGCCGCAGGTCGCCTCCTTCATCGCGACGGTCGCGCAGGGCTATCTGCCGCGCGAGGGGCAGGCGGCGCTGTTTCTCGAGGTGGGGCCGGGGATCGCGATCAACCGGGCGACCGACGTGGCGCTCAAGCGCGCCGACGTGACGCCGGGCATGCAGATCGTCTCGCGCGCCTATGGGGTGCTCGAGCTGCACGCCGACGACCAGGGGGACGTGCGGGCGGCGGGCCGCGCGATCCTCGACTCGCTCGAACTCGAGGAGACGAGCCGGCTCGAGCCGTTCGTGCTCACCGACGAGGCGATCACCGGCTGCGACGCCTACCACACCATGCTGATCAACCGCATGCGCCACGGCGACATGATCCTCAAGGGCGAGACGCTGTACACCATGGAGGTGCACCCGGCGGGCTACGCCATGTTCGCGGCGAACGAGGCCGAGAAGGCCGCGCGGATCAAGGTGCTCGAGATCCGCGCCTTCGGCGCCTTCGGTCGGATCTATCTCGGCGGCAGCGAGGCGGAGATCGATCGCGCGGCCGCGGCCGCGCGCGCGGGTCTCGCCGCGATCGAGGGGCGCAAGAACGCCGCCGCCGAGAAGCACCTGTAGGGACAGGCCGCTACCACGGACCGCGGGCTGCGATCTTCGCCCCCTCGGTGCGCGCCTTGCGATAGGCCTCGAGCGCATCGGGAGAGACGAGGCTCGCGAGGCCTATGCGCAGATCCGGCAACTCGATGCGCCGTCCGATCGTGCGTGCGGCCTCCACGTAGCGCTCCACGAGCACGAGACTCCAGCGGAACGCGAGCATGGGAGAGCGGTTGAGCACGCGCTGGTAGAGGTGCTCGAGGTAGTTCTCCTGGTAGCCGGTCGCCATGCGCTGCAGCAGCGCCACCACCTCGGGGTAGCTCAGTCGCAGCATGGCGTCGAGCAGCTCGCGCCCGAGCCGCTCGAGTGCACCCGGATCCTCCGAGCGACCCTCGAGCGGGCGGATCGCGAGCGCGAGGGTACGGTCGACCGCCTGCGAGAACAGCGGTTCGCAGCCGTAGTAGACCTGGCCGTCGCCGCTGCGGGTGCGCACCCCGCGCGTCTCGGTGCTGCTGCGCCGGACGGTGCCCGCCGCACCGACCCCGCCGCGCTGCTGCATCCAGGCCGCCCGCGAGGCGGCGCCGGTCAGCACCACGCGCCGAAACGGCTCCTTGCCGAACGGCAGCGTGTCACCGATCTCGTGGCGCGCTGCGAGCCGTCCCATGCGCGTGCCCGGATCGGCGCGGGCGATCACGTAGGGACCGAGCACCAGCGCATCGCCCGGCTCCAGCTCCACGACCGAGCCCGATTCCTCCTGCGCGTACACGCGCTCTCCCCGCCGGAAGATCACCCCCCAGTGCGCGGGCAACGCGCCGTCGCGCAGCCGGATCTGGCAGTCCTCGGCGCTGCCCACGCGCAGCCGCGTCTCGAGCGGCACGCGGCCCAGAAGGCGCTTGTCCTGCAGGATCGCAAGCGGAACCACGCCGCCACCATCGCTCGTCATGCCGACCTCGATTCCGACGCTCCGGCTCGGTCGAGCATCCTAAGACATTTCGCCTCCCCGATCATGCGGTCGTGCACCGACAGCCTGGCGCGGGGACGGCTCCACCACGCGCGGAGGCAGATCAGATCACGGTTCCGGCGGGGATCACCTTCCCCTTCGGCACGCACAGGATCCCGTCGCGGATCCGCACGAGGTCGGTCTCGGCCTCGAGCACCCCCTCGGCGTTGATCAGACGGGCGCCCGCGCCGATCGACACGTTCTTGTCGATGATCGCGCGCCGGATCACCGCGCCGGCCCCGATCTCGAGCGGTCGGTTGCCGTCGCACGGATCGCGGTAGTGGTCGTGGCCGAACACGATCGAGTTCTCGATGCGGGCCCCCTCGCGGACACGGGTGCGGATTCCGATCACCGAGCCCTCGATCGTGCAGCGCTCGATCGTGCAGCCGTCCGCGATCAGGCTGTCGCTCACCCGGCTCTCGCCAAGATAGCGCGTGGGCGGCAGGTGGCGCTGGCGGGTGTAGAAGCGGTGCTCGGCGTCGTAGAGGTCGAAGGGCGGATCGGGGCGCGCGAGCGCGAGGTTCGCCTCGTAGAAGGCGCGAATCGTGCCGATGTCCTCCCAGTAGCCGGTGAACAGGTGCGACTGCACGTGGTCCTCACGGATCGCCATGGGGATCACGTGCTTGCCGAAGTCGGTGGCGTGCTCGCGCTCGAGCAGCGCAGCGAGCCGCTCGCGCCGGATCAGGTAGATGCCCATGGAGGCGAGGTGGGTGCAGCCGCCGGGCAGCCCGGGGGTGCGCAGCCGCGCGATCGTCTCGGGATCGGTCGGCTTCTCCACGAACTCGACGATGCGTCCGTCCGCCGCGGTGCGCATGATGCCGAGCGAGGGGACCTGCTGCTCCGACACGGGCGTGACCGCCACGGTGACGTCGGCGCGCGAGCGCTCGTGGGTGTCGAGCAGCG